>JAGHUS010000080.1 GCA_018064685.1 Bacteroidales bacterium
ACGTAATGAGCTAATTTTAGCGGAAATTTTAGCGGAAAGTTTTATCCATTTTCTTTCCGCAAAACTTTCCGCTCTTTCTTTTTCCTTTTTCATCATTTTTACTCCCCTTACCCTTGCACCATCGAACAACGGTGGCCACCTCGTTTCGTGCAGTAATTAACCCTTTAAAAAGAACAGGTACATGTGGAGATAGTGTGAAAGAAGAAATATCAACCATAAAAAAACCTTTTAAAAACCAATGTTCTCATTCATCGAAAACCAAGATAACGGTTTTTTCTTTGGTTTTTCTTTGTTGATATTTTAATTTCTCTCTCACAACTACCAAACCCTTTATAGCAGTTTAGCAGTTTAGCAGTTTAGCAGTTGTAAATAATGATATATTAGTTACCGACAAAATACGCTTCTTGCATGATTCGATGCACAAGAAACACCAAAGCCCTACTGTACTTATACGCGCAGTAGGGCTTCGGGGGTTATAAGTGTATGCGGTGGCCGAGGGTCAGAACAGCGTATTCTCGACGATGTTGCCCATCTGCCATACGCAGCGCACCTTGAGGTTCTCGTCCAGAATGAGGACGTCGGCATCCTTGCCGTGCTCGAGCGAGCCTTTGCGGTCGTAGACCTTCATGATGCGGGCTGGCGTCTCGCTGCACATACGCACGGCATCGGCCAGTGGGATGTCGGCCTCGCGCACTGCGGTGCGGATGAGACGGTCGCTGGTGGCAATGGAGCCTGCCAGGGCCGAGCGGTCGCTGAGCTTGCACACGCCGTCCTCGATGACTACACGCGGGTCGAAGGCCTTGCCGCCGTCGCAGGCTGCCACAGCCAGCGCATCGGTGATGAGGGCCATTCGCTCTACGCCTTTTATCTTGTAGCACATACGCAGAATGGTGGGGGGCACATGTATGCCGTCGGCCACCACCTCGACCGTCATGTCGTCGATGAGGTAGACGCTCTCCACCGTACCCTCGTACTTGTACTCACGCTTCTGGTGGAAGCCAGGCATGGCGTTGTAGAAATGGGTGACGTGGGTGAAGCCTGCCTCAAAGCCTGCCTTCACATCCTCGTATTCGGCTGCCGTATGGGCTATGCTGGGCAGGATGCCCTTCTCGGTGCAGTAACGTCCGAACTGTATGGCTCCGGGCAGTTCGGGAGCCGCATCCCATCGTGCCAGACAGGGCGAGTTCTCGACGATATGCACGTACTCGTTGGGATCGGGATTCTTGATGCACTCGGGCATCTGTGCTCCGGCCTTCTTGGGGTTGAGGTAATGGCCCTCGAGGTGCAGACCCAGGATGGGCGAGTCGGGTTGCGCCATCATCATGTTGCACGTCTCCACGGCACGCTGTATCATGGGTATGGTGCTGCTGGAGAGGGTGGGAAAGATGCTTGTCGTACCGTACTTGAGGTGCGACCGGACAGCCACTTCGAAGGCCTCGGGCGTGCCTTCCTGAAAGTCGCGACCGCCGCCTCCATGCACATGCATCTCGATGCAGCCTGGCACCACATACATGCCACGCGCATCAACCAGATTGGCTCCGATGATGGCCAAGTCGCAGTTGGTCACCTCCAAAATCTTGTTGTCGCGCAGAATGATGGAGCCATTCTTCAGCCATCCTTGCGGGGTAAGTATCTTACCGTTTACGATTTGTGTTAACACTGCCAAAAACAATTAAGAATGAAGAATGAAGAAAGAAGAATTAGTGAATCAAAAAACGCGCAAAGAGGAAAGAAATATGAGCTGCATCCATCTTCTCCGGAATTCTTAACTCTTCTTTCTTCATTCTTAATTTGTTAAACCATACTGTACACCACATCCATCACCTTCTTGCCAATCTCGTCGGCAGCCTCCATGGTGCTGGCCTCAGAGTAGACACGGATGATGGGCTCGGTGTTGGACTTGCGCAGGTGTACCCACTTGTCGGGGAAGTCGATCTTGACACCGTCGATGTCGTTCACCTCTTCGTCCTTATAGAGTTCCTTCACCTTGACGAGGATGGCGTCGACGTCGGTTTCGGGAGTGAGGTCGATGCGGTTCTTGGCGATGAAGTAGGGAGGATAGGTGGCGCGCAGTTCGCTGGTCTTCATCTGCTTCTTGGCCAGATAGGTCAGGATGAGAGCGATACCCACCAAGGCGTCGCGACCACTGTGGGCAGCGGGATAGATGACTCCGCCATTGCCCTCGCCACCTATCACGGCGTTGGTCTCGCGCATCTTGGTAACGACGTTCACCTCGCCCACAGCCGCTGCCGTGTACTTGCAACCGGCGTACTTGTTGGTGACGTCGCGCAAGGCACGGGTCGAAGAGAGGTTGCTGACGGTGTTGCCGGGAGTGTGCTGCAAGATGTAGTCGGCCACGGTGACGAGGGTGTACTCCTCGCCATACATCGTGCCGTCCTCGCAGAACAATGCCAGACGGTCCACATCGGGATCAACGACAAAGCCGATGTCGTGTCCGCCTTTCTGCATCAATGCCTTGATGTCGCCCAGGTTCTTCTCGAGGGGCTCGGGGTTGTGCTGGAAGTCGCCTGTAGGCTCGGTAAACATGCCGGTGTACTCCACGCCCAGTTGGTCGAACAGCTTGGGCAGGATGATGCCACCCACCGAGTTGACAGCATCGAATGCTACCTTGAAGTGTGCGTTCTTGACAGCCTCCACGTCTACGAGGTCGAGGCCCAGCACCATGTCGATGTGTTTCTGGTCGTACGAGTCATCCTCGATGTACTTGCCAAGGTGGTCTACGTCGGCATACTCGAAGTCCTCGGCCTCGGCAATGCGCAGCACCTCCTCGCCCTGCTCCTTGTCCAGGAACTCGCCCTTCTCGTTGAGCAGCTTCAAGGCATTCCACATACGGGGGTTATGGCTAGCGGTCAGGATGATGCCGCCACAAGCACCTTCGCCCGTCACGGCAATCTCGGTAGTGGGGGTAGAGGCCAGACCGATGTTCACCACGTCGAAGCCCATACCCATGAGTGTGCCGCACACCACGTTCTTCACCATCTCGCCCGAGATGCGTGCGTCGCGACCCACGACAATCTTGTTGCTGGTCACCTTGGTGGTCTTACGAATCAGCGTTGCGTATGCGCTGGTAAACTTCACAATGTCAAGGGGATTCAGTGTATCACCGGCCTTGCCGCCAATGGTGCCACGAATGCCCGAAATTGATTTGATAAGTGTCATATTGCTATATATTAATTAAGAATTAACAAATAAGAAAGAAGAATTAAGAATTAAGAATTAACAAATAAGAAAGAAGAATTGGGGATAGATAAAACTTACTCGTAGTAAGTGATGATGCGCTCGTCGATGCGATAACGCTCGCTTGTGACGGGCTCCTGCAGTTCCAGGTTTTCGTCAAGCAACTGCTCGGTTGCCACCACCTTCACGAAGCGGAGTGTCCAGTTGCCCTTGGCGTCACGCTTCTGAACGGTGTATATCTCTTCCTCGTCGAAGATGTTCCCATCCTGCACCGACGAGCTCTTACGGCTCACCTCTTCGCCATCCTTGTATACAGGTGTCAAGGTGGTTGTCATGCTGAACTCTCCACTGGTGACAGACATGGCCTTGCCCATCAACGCTCCGTCATATTCCACGTCTATCTGCGTCTCGTTTGTCACGTCATACTCCTTGTACACGCAAAAGAGCGATGTGATGCGCCCTTCTGCATCGCGCTGTATTTTCTCCACAGTAAGTCCATCGTTGGTGGTGTTTACCAGCTTTCCGTCCTGGCCAAACAGCGTGGTGGCTCCCTCTATGGTGTCGCGCACCACGCTCTGGATGGCATCCGTCTCATAGCTGAGTTCCTTCACCTCCTTCACTTGTCCCTTCAGACCGAACATGGCCAGATCACCGCTGCCAAGCTGCACGCTGTCGGTCGTCTGTGTGTCTGTACCCGTGTTGTCCTTACCGCCTTTGCAAGCGCACATCAGCAATGCCATCACCGACAAAGCCAATACATGTAATGTTTTCATATTCATTGAATGTTAAGTTTATATTCTCATTCTACGTCGGGCATTGTCACCTTGAAATACGGATTATCAGTATGTTCGGCCTTGACGATACCGACCAGTTCACGCACCTTGTCGGGATGCTGTGCTGCCACGTTGTGGTCTTCGTGAATGTCGGCCGAAAGGTCGTAGAGCTCGCACTTGCCACTCTTGACAATAAGCTTCCAGTCGCCTTGTCTCACGGCTATCTGGTTTGTCTCGTCGAACTCCCAGTAGAGGTGGTCGTGCTGTTGCTGCCTACGGGGCTTGCCACGCAGGGTGGGCAGGAAGGAGATGCCATCGAAATGGTCGGTAGTGCCGAGACGCGGATTGCGGTATTTCTTCTCGTAGTTCTTCTCGCCGATAATATCGCAAAAGGTGGGCATGATGTCCCAAAAGGCAATGGGCTGGTCGGTCTTCACGCCCGCCTTGACCTTACCTGGCCAACGCACGATGAAGGGCACGCGAATGCCACCCTCATGACACGAACGCTTCAGTCCCTTTAGCACTCCGTCGCGGTTGAAGAACGTTGGATCGGCACCACCCTCTTCGTGAGGCCCGTTGTCGCTCGAGAAGATGAGGATGGTATTGTCGGCCAGTCCCTTCTCGTCCAACTTCGACATGATCTCGCCCACATAGGCATCCAGTCGGGTTATCATTCCGGCAAACTCGGCATGCACGTTGGAGATGGCATGATACCAACTGCCAGGATTACCGCCGAAGGTCTTGTCCTCGGCAAACCTCTTCCTGTACACTTCGAGGATGCTGTCATCGGGCTGCACCAGTTCGGCATGAGGCAAGGTATAGGTGAAGAGGCCGTAGAAGGGTGTGTCCTTCGTCTGGCTATCTATCCACTCCAAGGCCTTCCGGTGTATCATGTCGGCCGAATACTGCGGACGACGATAATAGTCATCTCCGTAGAAATCGTGCCGTATATTCTCTGCCATCACCTCGCGTACCGTCGAAGTATCGCCCTCGGCCTTGCTGTAGCGGTTCAGGAAGTTGGGATAATAGGCATGTGCCTGAAACTGACACAACGGACCATAGAACTCGTCCACTCCGCGCTTGTCGGGGGTGCTGTAGCTGCCCTCATAGCCGCCAGCCCACTTGCCAAACTGCGCCGTATTGTAGCCGTTGGCTTTCATTATCTCGGGCAGAACGACGTGTGCGGAGTCGAGAGGATGCTGGCCGACGCGGGCATAATCCCAGTTCTTGCCGTACATGTTGTCGCGCTCGGTGCCACGCCAATACTCCTTGTTGCCACGTATCTCGCAGTGACCGGTATGCTGGCCCGTCATGAGCGAGGCACGACTCGGTGCACTGACCGGACTGCCCGAATAGGCCTGCATGAACTGCATTCCCTCGCTGGCCATTCGGTCGATATTGGGCGTGGAGATGTACTTCTGGCCATAGCAAGCCAAGTCGCCCCACCCCATATCGTCGCACAGGACGAAGATGATATTGGGCTTGTTGCCAGCCTTGGCACACAGTGCAAGCGGCATGGCCGATAACAGCAACAGACTTCTACGCATAGTATTTCATACTAATCCACTGCAAATTTAAACTATCTTCGTGACACCTCCAAATTTTTCTAACAATATTTTGCGCGTACCACATTTTTACCTAACTTTGCAGAAACAAACAATTCAAAACAACAAAATCATGAAACGCATTTTCCTCAGTCTCCTGACACTCCTTTTCATAACTACCATCCAAGCCCAAGATCCCGACATGGTGGCTGCAGCCGAGAAAGGCGATGCCGGTGCACAGTACATGCTGGCCTGTGCCTATTACAATGGCGACAGCATCCCGAAAGACCTGGCAAAGGCTTTCGAGTGGTGGAGAAAGTCGGCCGAGCAGGGACATGTTCACGCTCAGTTCAAGATGGGCGAATGCTACGAGGCTGGCGAGGGCGTGACGGCCAACCTCAACGAGGCCATCAAATGGCACAAGCTGGCTGCCGAGCAGGGCTTCACCGAGTCGATGTATGCACTCGGAGCATGCTACACACTGGTGAAAGGTTCGAAGCAGGACATCAAAGAGGCTGCAAAATGGTATGAGAAAGCAGCTGCAAACGGGCACCAAGAGGCTATCTACGCCACTGGTCTTTGCTATCTGAAAGGACTGGGCGTGAAGCGCAACCTCAACACCGCCACGACATTGTTTCAGAAGTCGGCACAACAAGGACATCCCGACTCGCAGTTTGTACTAGGTCTGTGCTACTGGGAAGGCGAGGGAGTAAAGAAGGACGTAGTGCGCGCCGTGGCGTGGGTGAAGATGGCAGCCGAGCAGGGACATGCCGAGGCGCAGTATTTCATAGGACGATGCCTGAAGAACGGCACAAACGGCACGCAGGACCTGAAACAAGCACGACACTGGTTCACACTAGCCGCCAAGCAGGGACACCCTAACGCACAGAAAGAACTAAGAAAAATGGACAAACGCAGCAAATAGTTGCTTCGCTACTTCACACAATACTCCTTGACGAACGACTGGAACTGCGAGGCATTGCCATTGAACATATTGATGTCAATCTTGCCGTTTATACCCACTACAGAACCATGCTCTGCCAATTGCCAAAGACAATGGCGCGAATAAGGACGGTATTTGCTGTAACGAGCTATCCAAACGGGACACTCGCGCAGATCGGAAGTAAGAAAAGGTGCGTATTTATCGAGAAAAGACTGATTAAAATAAAGTACGGGAGTGGTATGCGAGACGGCCTTTACAGCCGCAACCCATTCACTCATAGCCTTCACCATTGCTTCGGCACCGCCCATTGACTTTATCTGGTTTTCGTTCAACTCCACATCGAGCATTGGTGGCAGGTCGCCTACCTTCATGTCGGCCGTCTGCAAGAAGTTTTCAGCCTGTACACGACCTGGCATGATTGTCATGAAATGGTAGTGTCCAACCAGCACACCTGCCTTACGTGCATCATCTCCGTCATCCTTACAGAATTTGTTCGTAACCGTCTGTCCCTCACTGGCCTTGATGTAGCAGAACGTGACAGGGTAGGTCTTTGACACATAGTCGTTGCGCCAAGCCTTATTGCCCAAATCCTTTATGCGAAGATAACTCCACAGTATGGGATGCACCTTATTGCCTTGCTCGTGCTGCCAACGCGAGATATCTATACCATACACACGATCGTTGGAATGCACGATGGATTCGCCCAAAAAAGAATCTTTCTGCCATGCGCCATTGCAAAGAATACGTCCTGGAACAAGGGCTAGACCATAGCCATGACGCATGCCATCCTGCCACTGTCCCTCGTAGTACTGCCACCCTTTGAAGACACCACGACCGCTAGGACGAAGCAGACTATCCATTGGCCCCACATAGCACTCGCTATAGGCACTGTCCAGCAATCCCACATCATAGTTTGTCCAGCGTGTGCCGTAAGGCAGTGAGTCGCCTTGCCACACTCCTTCGTAGGTATAGCCACGTTCGTCGGTGTATCGTGCAAAGCCTTGATGTGGCCGTTCGTTCTTTATCTCCAACACGTCAGAACCATGCACCTCGCACTCGGCATAGCTGGCTCCAAAGATGCCGCCTAGCCACTGGCGGAAACTACTCCACCATGCACGGGGCGAAAGACTGAAACCTCCCTGTTCGCTCCAACCACTGGCACTGCAGACTCCACGAAGATGGGCACGTGCATCGACAATAGGAGCACCGCTCAACGTGTGAGGAAGTGGCAGGGAATCATACACATTGCGCATATCAACGACAATGGGAATAAACAGCGATGAATCGGACAGATTTTGTGGTTCGTGCAGATAGCCAATAGCCACTCTATCTTCATTTCCCCAACGCAAGGAAGTTGGATTGAAAACGTATGCCCCATCGGGCAGTTCGCCCGACGTCAGACGACAATGGCCTTCGTCTACGCCCTCGGCATCAAAGCAGAGCAAAGCATCCTTCTCGGTGGGACGATAATAGGCACGAATGCTACGCTTGTTCTGCAACGAAAAGGCATCCAACCGAAAAGCCTCATCGATGGCATTGCATATTTTCTGCACCGAATCGCGCTGCACATCGAGCACGGATCGCAATGCCAAAGCCTCGGAATAAGCGGTATCGGCCATGCTGTGAGTTTGTTCAAAATAGTCGATTTCATCGTATAAACCGTCCAGTTCAGACATACGCAATTCTGCCTTTTGGCGAAGCAACTGAAGCATGACCCGAACACTATCATGAGTGAGCGCCTCGACCGAGTCGTCAGGATGCGACCAGCATGTCTGCACATCACCACTGCGCGAAACGAAGAAGCCGGTGCAGTAGGATTTGCGCACACCCGTCAAAGGCAGTTCCTTGCCCTCGCCATAACTCAGTACCAGTTGGCGGTTGCTCTCCAGCAACACAACACCACGCACCATCCTGCCTGTAGAAACCGAGCAGAGTGTATAGGCATAGGCCAGCAACGTCCACACCACAAAGGCTGCAACACCCATCCACAGCCATTTCGGATTGATATCTCTCTTGAAAAACTTCATAGCCACAATGTCACAACGATAAAACAAAACAGCCTCAGTCAAAGCAATTAAGGAGGGTAATAACACCACCATCCAGAAGACATCAGCTTGATTTCGCAATGCAAATATACAAATACATTTCAAACCCACCAAGAAAATTGCGAAAGAAAACACAAAAGAGGCAAAGAGGACAAACAACCGCATTCATTTAGTAATAATACACACGTGCACGCGATTTTTCAGTTCAAAATTTGTTCAGTTGCAAAAAAGATTGTACCTTTACACTCGATTTGCAAGCCAAAGCACCTCGGAAACGAAAGAAACTGAGCAGAAGTTTGCGAAAGCAGAATTAAAGAAAACAAATAAATACTAACTAAACTAAATCCTAATTTAACGTAACAATGAAGATTAGAAATTTGCTTCTTGGAGCTTGTCTGGCAGCCGGAGTTTCAGCATCGGCCCAGGACAACACCATCACAGTCGAGACTGCCAAGTTGGGGGCACCCGTGCAGCCCACCATGTATGGCATCTTCTTCGAGGACATCAACTATGCTGCCGACGGAGGTCTGTATGCAGAGTTGGTCATGAACCGCTCGTTCGAGTTCCCCAACCACTTTGCAGGATGGGACATCAGCGGAAAGGTAACCTTGCAGAACGACGGTCCCTTCGACAAGAATCCCCATTACGTACGTCTGGCTCCCTCGGGTCACGCACACAAGCACACCATGATCGAGAACAGCGGTTTCTTCGGCATGGGTATCAAGAAGGGTGCCGAGTATAAGTTCAGTGTTTGGGCACGTTGCCCCGAAGGCGGCAGTTCAAAGATATGGGTTGACCTGGTAGACAACGCTACTATGGGCGAAGACCAGAAAATAGGAAATGGCGGCGTGGAGATAAGCGGCAAGGAGTGGAAGAAGTACACCTTCACACTGAAGGCCAACAAGACCATCGAGAAGGCTCACATGCGCGTTTGGGGCGATAGCCGCGTCACCACCGACTTGGAGCACATCAGCCTCTTCCCCGTTGACACTTATAACGGCGACGAGAACGGTATGCGCAAAGATCTGGCTCAGGCATTGTATGACATGCACCCTGGCGTATTCCGTTTCCCCGGTGGCTGCATCGTCGAGGGTACCGATCTGGAGAGCCGTTACCAGTGGAAGAACTCAGTAGGTCCCGTTGAGAACCGACCTCTGAACGAGAACCGCTGGCACTACACCTTCACCAGCCGTTACTATCCCAACTACTTCCAAAGCTACGGCCTCGGTTTCTTCGAGTATTTCCGTCTCTCTGAGCAAATCGGCGCCGAGCCTCTGCCCGTACTGAATGTAGGTATGGCCTGCCAGTACCAGAACGAGATTCGCGACGAGAAGAAGGTACACGTGGCTATGGACGACCTGCAGCCCTACATCGACGACTGCATCGACCTGATCGAGTTTGCCAACGGCGATCCCGCTAAGAACAAGTGGGCAAAGCTGCGTGCCGACATGGGACATCCCGCTCCCTTCAACCTGAAGTTTATCGGCGTAGGTAACGAGCAGTGGGACTACAAGGACAACAAGGCATTCTCAAAGCGTCTGAAGGTATTCATGGAGGCCATCCGCAAGGCTCATCCCGAAATAAAGATCATCGGTACGAGCGGTCCCAACAGCGAGGGTCAGGACTTCAACCTGGGTTGGACAGCCATGAAGGAGCTGAAGGCCGACTTGGTTGACGAGCACTTCTATCGCAACATCGACTGGTTCAAGAACGAGATGAACCGCTATGACGAATACGACCGTAAGGGTCCCAAGGTATTTGCCGGTGAGTATGCCTGCCATGACCGCGGCAAGAAGTACAACCACGCTGGTGCCAGCATCTACGAGGCAGCCTTCATGACCAACCTGGAGAAGAATGCCGACATCGTACACATGGCTACCTATGCACCTCTGTTCGCACACGTCGAGGGTTGGCAGTGGCGTCCCGATGCCATCTGGTTCGACAACCTGCGCTCGGCCAAGACTGTCAGCTACTACGTACAGGCTCTCTATGCACAGAACAAGGGTACCAACGTACTGAACACCACTATCGCCAATCCCACTCCCAAGGGCCAGGACGGCATCTTTGCCAGCGCTGTATACGACAAGGACAAGGGCGAGGTGATAGTAAAGATTATCAACACCACCGAGAGCGCTAAGAGCGTTGACATCAAGCTGAACGGCATGAAGAGTGTCGGCTGTGTCAACACCATCACTCTGGATTGCAGCGACTACGACATGGAGAACACCGTTGACAACCCCAACGCTATCGTCCCCATGGAGGGCAGCGCCAAGGCCGAGAACGGTATCATCAAGGCTAATGTAGCCGGCAAGAACTTCGTTGTGTTCAAGGTAAAGAAATAAGAAAAACAAAAAAAACTTTAATAACTAATTCGTTTATGAAAAAGACATTTTTGACCCTGGCAATGGGTATGGCTTTGACCACTGGTATGGTAATGACCAGCTGTGGTGGTGAAAAGAAGACTGAAGGCGAGCAGACAACAGAAGAGGCTGCTGGCGAAGAGAAGGCAGAGGCCAAGAAGGCACTGGAGTTGCCCGCTGACTGCAAGGTGTACGACACCAACACTATGGCTGCCGGCAAGGAGAATACCAGCGCCAACGTGGCAATCGACAAGAAAACCGGATTTATCAGCGACGGTGCATTCGAGGGTAACGCTGCCATCGAGACTCTGTACTTCGACCACCAGATAGAGATGACAGGTGTGGCTGGCTTCAAGGACTGCAAGAACCTGAAGGAGGTAAAGGCTGACAGCCCCATCCGCTTCGTCAGCGACAACTGCTTCGAGGGTTGTACCAGCCTGAAGGAGTTCGACGTAGAGACCCACAGCATCGGTATTTCTGGCTTCGAAGGCTGCACAAGTCTGGAGAAGGTGAACATACACAGAGGCTTCGGCGTAGACGGAAAGGGTATCGACCCCTACTTGTTCTCACGTGCATTTGCCAACTGTACAGCATTGAAGACGGTCATCGTACCTCTCACACTCGACAAGTTCGAGGATGATGTATTCGAGGGCTGCACAGCCATCGAAGAGCTGGCTCTCCCCTACAACTTCAACAAGCAGATCATCAAGGGCACAGCCAAGGCTAAGGGTATCAAGAAGCTTTTCGTACTCTCTATCATGCCATTCGGATTCCCCAACACCGATGCTGGCAAGGCATTCAACAAGGCTCAGTGCACAGCATACGTGCCCGATGCTCTTATCAACGACTTCAAGAACGACGCCTCATGGGCGGACTTCGCAGCCATCAAGCCTCTCAGCGAGTCTGGTTACTATGACGCTGAGGGTAACATCAAGTAATTTGTAATGAACATTTCAGACATTATCAATAACAAACAGGGGACAGCATTCTCATTCGAGTTGCTGCCCCCTTTGAAAGGAACCGGTACGGAAAAACTCTTCCGCACCATCGAGGAATTGAATGAGTTCAATCCTCGATACATCAACATCACCACCCATCGCAGCGAATACGTCTACAATGAGGTGGAAGGTGGACTGTTGCAACGACAGCGTATACGCCGCAGACCTGGCACCATTGCCATTGCCGCCGCCATACAGAATAAATACAACATACCCGTAGTGCCACACATCGTGTGCAGTGGCAACACGCGCGAGGACCTTGAGTATATGCTGCTCGACCTGCAGTTCCTCGACATCAGCGACCTGTTGGTACTGCGTGGCGACAAAGCCAAAGAGGATAATTCGTTCCGTCCCACAGGCGACGGACCGAAACACGCCACCGAGCTCATTGAGCAGATTAACCATTTCAACGAGGGTTTGTTCTATGACGGAACGGCCATCAAGGTTCCAGGAAAGAAGTTCCACTACGGCGTGGCATGCTATCCTGAGAAACATGAGGAAGCCCCGAACCTGGAGAGCGACATGGCAGTGCTGAAAAAGAAGGTTGAGATGGGGGCTGAATACGCTGTAACACAGCTCTTCTACGACAACAAGAAATATTTCGAGTTTGTGGAAAGCGCCAAGGCGATGGGCATCAACATACCCATCATACCCGGCATCAAGCCTTTGGCCAAACTCAGTCAACTGACCGTTGTGCCCAAGACCTTCCACTGCGACCTGCCCGAGGCCCTCTACCGCGAAGCCATAAAATGCAAGACGGACGAAGAGGTGAAACAGGTGGGAATAGAATGGGCCGTAGATCAATGCAAGGAGCTTATGAAGCAAGGAGCTCCCAGTCTGCATTTCTACACCGTTTCGGCTGTAGACAGCATCAAGCTGATAGCCAAGCAGATATACTAAACAACAGGAGGCTTTAAACACATTTTACCGTCAGAAGAGGGTAAAGAAAAAAGAGAAAGACATCATGCAACTCAGCGACATCATAGGACAGGAAGAGGTAAAAAAACGTCTGCTCAAAGACATTGAGCACGACCGAGTGCCTCATGCAATGATGCTCTGCGGTCCACGAGGGGCAGGCAAACTACCACTGGCACTGGCATTGGCACAGATTCTGCTTTGCGAGAACGCTGGCTCGAAGAAAGAAGCAGAATCAGAGATTGACATGTTTGGCGAACCCATTCCTGCCAATCGCCAGACAGAAGCCTGCCACACCTGCAAAAGCTGCAAGATGGTAGAAGCTCTCACCCACCCCGACCTACACTTTTCGTTCCCCATCATCAAAAAGAAGAACAGTTCCACAACACCCATCTGTGACGACTATCTGAAAGAATGGAACGAGCAACTGAAAAAATCAGTCTATTTTGATATTAACGACTGGCTCGAGGACATGAAGGCCGAGAATCAGCAAGCCACATACTACGTCACCGAGAGCGACGTGCTGCTACGCAAGTTGGCCATCAAATCAAGCCAGGGAGGACGACGCGTCATCATCATCTGGTTGCCCGAACGAATGAACCAAGAGACATCCAACAAACTCTTGAAACTCATCGAGGAACCACCCTCACGCACACATTTTATTATGGTATGCGAGGAACCAGACAAGGTATTGGGCACCATTCTGAGCCGCACACAACGCATCACAGTGCCACCACTTAGTGAAGCAGAGATAGCAACGGCACTGCAGACACTTCACGCCGTACCAGCTGAGGTGGCGGGCGAGATAGCACATGTAGCACATGGAAGCTACACCGAGGCACTGCACCGCATGCAGGCAGGCAACGAAGAAGAGGCGTATTTCGAGCTATTCGTACGGCTGATGCGACTAGCCTATATGCGCAACATCAAGGAGTTACGTGCATGGAGCGACGAACTGGCAAGCAAAGGACGCGAGAGTCAGAAGCGTTTCCTGCAATACGCACAACGTCTCATACGCGAGAACTTCATCTATAACTTCCACCAGCAGAACATACTGAACTATCAGCTGAAACGCGAGAGCGACTTTTCCATCAAGTTCGCACGCTTCATCAATGAGAAAAACGTCATAAAGATAATGGACGAGCTAGCTGACGCCGAAAGTGATATCGAGAGCAATGTGAATGCCAAGATGGTGTTCCTCGATTTCTCAATCAAGCTCATCGTCCTGCTCATACAAAAATAAAATATGGAGAAAAAATATATATGCGGAGGTTGCGGCCGCGGACTTCACCGCAACGGATGTGGCCAGAGCTACCAACAGCTCAATGACTACGACTATCTGGCCGACATACCAGGAAACAACGACCTTACCGACATCGTTGAGGTGCAATTCAAGAATACACGCAAAGGGTACTATCATAACGACAACAAACTGGATCTCGTAAAAGGAGATGTGGTGGCTGTCGAGGCTTCGCCGGGACATGACATCGGCACCGTCACCATGACAGGCAAACTGGCCATGCTGCAGATGAAAAAGGCCAACCTGAAGGCGGACGCAGAGATACGACGCGTGTACCGCAAGGTGCGCCCCACCGACATGGAGAAATACGAGGAAGCCAAGGGCAAGGAGCAATACACCATGTTCAAGAGCCGACAGATAGCCAAGAACCTGGGACTGGAGATGAAGATTGGCGATGTGGAATATCAGGGTGATGGCAACAAGGCCATCTTCTACTACATTGCCGACGGACGTGTAGACTTCCGACAGCTCATCAAGGTTCTGGCCGAGGAGTTCCGCGTACGTATCGAGATGAAACAAATTGGTGCGCGACAGGAAGCAGGCCGCATTGGTGGATTTGGTCCCTGTGGACGAGAACTGTGCTGTGCCACATGGATGAAGAACTTTGTGAGTGTCAGCACTAGCGCCGCACGCTTTCAGGATCTCTCTCTCAACCCACAGAAACTGGCCGGACAGTGTGCCAAGCTGAAATGCTGCATGAACTTCGAAGCAGATCAGTATATGGAGGCTTCACAGAAGCTACCAAGCCGTGAGGTGACATTGCACGTGGCCGATGGCGAGTTCTTCTACTTCAAGGCCGACATCCTCTCGGGAATGATCACATACAGCTCAGACAAACGTATTGCAGCCAACCTCACAACCATCAGTGCAGAGCGTGCCAAAGAGATCATCGCTATGAACAGAAAGGGCGAGACACCCGAATCACTGGAAGAGGGTGGCAAGCAGGAAGCTCCCAAACCTATAGACCTGGCAACACAGGACGATCTGCACCGATTTGACACTGCCAAGAAAAAGAAGAAAAAGAAGAAGAAAGGCGGTGACAAAGCACAGCGCAACGAAGAGGCTGCCAACAATAGTCAGAATGGAGAAGTGACCGCAAAGGCTGAAAAGAAAGAAAACCCCAAGGGACAAGCTGAAGGCGAAAAGAAAAACAAGACTGAAGCAGAAAACAAGAGCCAAGGCAAAGACAAAGAGGGACGCCAAGACCGCGAGCGGGAAGACGGACGAGAAGGGCGCGAACGCAAAGAAGGACGTGACAGGAAAAATCGTCGTGAGCCCAGAGAACAAAGAGAGCCCAGAGAGAACAGGGAGCCCAGAGAGCAAAACGGAAATAACGAAAGCGGTGACAAGCACGAAGACAGAGAGAACCGAAACCATGGTAACCGACGTCATAACAACCGCCATCACAACCGCGAGCAGAATAGTCAACCTCGAGGCCAAGAACAGAACAACCAATCTCGTGGCCAAGAGCAGAATGATTAAACTCAGAAAAAGGTAACGCGCATGTCGCTGCAAAAAAAAATAGCATCGGGAATAAGTCTCATCCTCCTTTTGGCAGCTTGCCACAAGGAGGATGGGATTAATCTGTTCAAACATGTCGACGCAGAAGGATGGCAGAAGAACGACACCTTGGTCTTCGACATTCCCGCAACAGAAGAAGATGCCGACTACGACCTGCAGATACAAGCACGCCTGACACGCAAATACAGTTTTGCCGACCTCTGGCTAATAGCCGAACAGACGTACACTGAAGACAGCACAATGTATGCCATTACCGATACTATCTCAACACCTCCTGAGGATTCGGTCACAATAGAACCTCCCCATTCACTGACCCAAACGATTAACGACACCATTCACATAGCCATTGCTGATGAGAACGGGAACATGACGGGCAATGGGAAAAGTCTTTTGGAATATAAGCAGCCAATCCGTTTTGTAAGAATAAAAAAAGGCACAACAGGAGCAATACGCATTCGCCACATCATGACACCACAAAACATACAAGGCATTCATGATATTGGAATTGAACTAAAGCCGCTCCAATAAAACAGGAAGCAAAACATTTTCACTTCTACTATAAGCCTGGAAGCACACAAAACAACACCAAGACCAATACCAAGCCTGGAAGCACCCCTGCTCTAGCAAAATCAGTTCTTTTTCAGTCGGTTTCTACCTGCATCAATTCTCAGCAGAATGAAAAGGAGAATGGTGAAGCCCCACAATGACGAACCGCCATAGCTGAAGAATGGCAACGGGATGCCAATGACAGGTGTCAAACCCAACACCATGCCCACATTGATAAAGACATGGAAGAAAAAGACACCCAGCACACAATATCCGTACACGCGACCAAAACGATACACCTGCCGCTCTGCGACATGTATGAGTCGCCATATCAAGGCCAAGAAGAGCAGCAAAACAACGGTACATCCTACAAATCCCTCTTCCTCACCTACGGTACAGAAGATAAAGTCGGTGTCTTGCTCGGGAACATATTTCAACTTTGTCTGAGTTCCATTTAGGAAGCCCTTGCCCTGCAATCCACCCGATCCGATAGCAATCTTCGCCTGACTGACATTATAACCGACACCCTTCGGATCGTCCATAATGCCCAACAACACCTTGATACGGTCCTGCTGATGAGGCTCCATGACATTATCAAGGACATAATTGGCCGAGTAGAAAAAGCCAAGAGAACCAAGGGAGAACAAAGCTATATAAAGATACTGCATGACACGCTCGCGCAGCGCGAGATAGAGCAGATAGAGGATCATAAGAACCACCAAGAATAGCAGGGCATAGTTCAAATCGAACGGAAGGACGTACTCCGCAAAAAGAAACGAAGCAACAATAACCAACAAACCACCGCCAAACATCCACCAGAATGGTGCGCGAAGAGTGGTATAGACACGTGTCATAACAGAGGAGAAAAGCCACACACCCGTCAATACAAGATAGGTGCCAAGACTTACCTCTGGAAGATTCAGCAACGGTTCTTCGTCAAAGCGAATGCCCACTACAAAGTAGAATACAGCCGCCACTCCGACAAAAAGGAACGCACCTGGCATACCTTCACGATAAAACATAAGGAAGAAAGATATGTACACAAGGGCGCTACCCGTCTCGCGCTGCATCACAATTAGTCCCATGGGAATCAACACGATAGCAGCACAAACACACAGATTCTTGAATTTATTCAGTTTCAATTCGAAGCCACTGATAAACCTGGCTATGCACAAGGCTGTACCGAACTTGGCGAACTCAGCCGGCTGAATACTGAACGAACCTATCTTGATCCACGACATCGAACCCTTGATGTTATGAGCCAAGAAGGGCGTGGCAAGCAGAAGAAGGAGAAAGGCACCATAGATGACATACGAGAAAGACTCGTAGATACGCTCGTCGATGCTGAGAATGAATACACCCAGCAATAGGGACGATGCAATCCACACAATCTGCATTCCCGAACGTGAACTGAAACTGAACACATCGCCTGCCTGGTCGAAGTCGTAACTCGCACCACACACGCTCATCCATCCCAATCCCAGCAGAGCCACATAGATGGCTATCGTCAGCCAATCCAACGATCTCAACACACCTTTCTGCTCATCCTCTTTTACCATATTATATAATATCGATTATACGATAACAATCTTTTTTCGAAACCTAACGCGCATAATCACCATAGCTGATGCGACGGTTCTCAAACTCACGTGCTCTGGCCTCACTTGCTTCCGACAGTTTGCCATTGATGAACTTCTCCATGATCAAAGCTCCGATGGGCACACCGAACGTAGCACCGAAACCACCATTCTCAACATAGACTGCCACGGCAATCTTGGGATTCTCCTTCGGAGCGAAACCCATGAAGGCAGAGTGGTCATGACCACGGTTCTGAGCCGTACCCGTCTTGCCACACACCTCATACATGGTTGTGTTGGCCGAGCGACAGGTACCTCCCGTCACAGCTCTTCTCATACCCTCAACCACATAATTGTAATTCTGTGAGTTAACCATCGTATAATGCTTCTCCGTATATTTGGGGTCTAAAGGTTCGCCTTGCACCTCCTTCACCACATGTGGAGTGATATAGTAGCCACGATTGGCAATGGTGGCTCCCAGATTGGCAATCTGCAAAGGCGTGAGACAGACCTCACCCTGTCCGATGGCGATAGAGATGATGGTCAGACCGTTCCAACTCTTCTTGTAAGCCTTGTCATAATAATCGGCATTGGGTATCATACCACGGTTTTCGCCCGGAAGGTCTATTCCAAGCGGGTAACCGAATCCCATCGACACCATGTAGTCCTTCCATGTTGTCATTGCCTCCTGTACGTCCTTGTATTTATGGCTGCCCATCATATGGTACAAGCCCCAGCAGAAATAGCCGTTGCACGAAGTGGCGATGGCAGGGATGAGAGGCAGCGGAGCACCATGTCCGTGACAACCCACGGTGAGCGAACCATAATGGAAGCCACGACTACAAGGATAAGCCGTACCCGTAGGACTGATGATACCCTCCTGAAGGAATGTCAGCGCCTGACTGGTCTTGAAGGTAGAGCCTGGAGGATAGCGACCAGCGATGGAACGGTTCATCAGGGGTTTCATAGGGTCTTTGCTCAACTCGACAGAGTTCTTGCCACGCTGACGTCCTGTCATCAAATGCGGATCGTAGGAGGGTGAAGACACCAGACATAGCACCTCGCCAGTGGAAGGTTCGATGGCCACGATGCTGCCCAGCTTACCTTTCATCAGACGTTCGCCCAAGTCTTGCAGTTCCATGTCGATACTGAGAGTGAGGTTCTTGCCGGGGATGGGAGCCTGGTCGAGCTTTCCGCCCATATACGAACCCTTGATTCGACCTCGCGCATCACGCAGCAAAATCTCGGTTCCCTTCACGCCACGCAGCTTCTCTTCGTAGGTACGTTCCACACCCTGCTTACCGATATAGTCACCACTCTGATAGAACGAGTCCCTCTCCAAGTCATCAGGATTGACCTCACCCACATCGCCCAGGATATGAGCAGCCTGTTCGCAACCGTACTGACGGATGCTACGCTTCTGGATATAGAAACCAGGGAAACGGAACAGCTTCTCTTGGAAACTGCTGAATTCTTCGGCCGACAACTGACTCATGAATATCTGTTGCGTATAACGACTGTATCCGGGATTTTTCTTCTTGTCGCGAATCTCATCAAGTCGCTTGTGATACCAGTCCATCGTTATGCCAAGACTGCTGCACAAATCGACCGAATCGACAATGCCAACGGCCTCGTTCATGACAATCATGATGTCGTACGAAGGCTGGTTGTACACCAAAAGCTTTCCGTTCCGGTCGCTGATGGCACCTCGGGCTGGATACTGTATACGCTTCAGCAAGGCGTTACTATCAGCATTCTTCTTATAGTCCTCGTTCATATACTGAAGCGAGAACAAACGCAAAATATAGATAAGGATGACCACAAAGGCCACCCCACCCAGTACATACTTACGCTTTTCCAGATGGAAATCCTTATCTGCCATATCTCAGTATTTCCAAAACAACGACAGAAGCCCACGAGAGGCCAAAACTGATACCAGCGGCCATTCCTAAATCGGGAAGGTTGTAGAATGAAAATGACTCCAGAAGGAAATATGCCACATGATGAAACAGAAGGATGACGGTGAGGTAACGCAGATGGTTCCACACTCCCATAGTGCGATAGTTGGGCGTCATATCCTCGAGCGAGTCCTTGGGTGTCCACATCTTCAACCAGTTAGGCTGAAGAAAGGCCACGAAGGTCATCGCTGCAGCCGAGAGGCCGGGAGTATTGCTGAACATATCGACCAAAGCGCCTAATGCGAAGGACCACAGCAGAGTGACAATACGGTTGGAGTTGACGGGAAAGTACAGAAGCAGCGCCACGTACACCAACGGAGAACCGTACCCCATGATGTGTATGTGGTTCATCAGCAACACCTGCAGAGCCAAGAGCAGTATCAGTTGCCATAAACGCTTGATGTTCTCGATAATCATAATGCCTCCGTACGAACAATATTAGCCCTCAACGTGTCTAACTCGGCCTTTTCGGGATTTTCTATCACATTCACATTACGCAGTGTGGCGATGTCCACACTCAGACGCACCTTCAGTTCGTAGCTGGTACCGTCGGCCGAACTGAGCACCTCCGACACCTTACCCACGAATATTCCCTCGGGGAAGACGCTGGAGTGACCACTCGTCTCCACCACATCGCCCACACGGAAACGGGCATGCAGAGGAATGCCGTTGAGATAGGCATCCAACGTACTACCACCCTTCCAGGTCAGAGAACCAAAGAAATCAGTACCACGCAGGCGGCAACTGATGCTGGAATGCGAATTCAGGATGGGAAGAACCAATGAGTAATGCGGACTGCACTGATACACAATGCCCACCACGCCTGTGCCACTCACCACACCCATCTCTTCGCGCACACCGTCAAGCGTACCCTTGTCGAGGGTGATGATGTTATCCTTCATGCGAACGCTGTTGCTGATGACACGTGCGGGAATCATCTTCACATCAGCCAGATGCTCCAGCATGAGCGTCTCTACATAGCTGGTATCATGTTTGAGGGCTGCTAGTTCGTCGCGCAATATCTGGTTATTGTGCATCAGCACCAGATTCTCGTCCACCAACTGCTCGTTAGCCTCCTTCAACTGTAGGTAGCTGTGCATATCGCTCTCCCACTCCAACACCTTTGCCACCACAGCGTTGGTCTGTGTTGCCCAAACGCTATGATGAAAGATATTGAAACGGAAAAGCATCACCAAACTGGTTGCCTCCAATGCGAGGAAGACAAACCAGTGGAGATGCGTCTTAAACCACTCTAGCCACCCTTTCATTCAGTGTAACCGTCAGTCTTTTTACATCAAGAATGAGAAGTTGTGGATATTCTTCAGTGCCACGCCAGTACCCTTAGCCACACTGTGCAAAGGATCCTCGGCTACATGGAAGGGGATGTTGATCTTGTCGGTCAAACGCTTGTCCAAGCCACGCAGCAAAGCACCACCACCAGTGAGGTAGATACCATTGTGCACGATATCGGCATACAGTTCGGGAGGAGTCTCGGTCAAGGCATCCAGCACGGCTGTCTCAATGCGTGCGATGGTCTTCTCCAGACAGTGTGCAATCTCCTGATAGCACACGGGCACAGCCATAGGCAGAGCCGTAATCTTGTTGGGACCATGAACCACGTAATCCTCGGGAGCGTCGTCGCCCAGGTCGGTCAGTGCCGAACCCACGTGAATCTTGATACGCTCGGCCATACGCTCAGACACCTTCATATTGTGCTGACGGCTCATATAGTCCTGGATATCGGCAGTCAGCTCATCACCAGCGATGCGCAGGCTCTTGTCGGCTACGATACCGCCCAACGAGATAACAGCAATCTCGGTAGAACCACCACCTATGTCCACAATCATGTTACCCTCGGGGGCACATACATCAAGACCTACGCCAATGGCAGCAGCCATGGGCTCGTAGATGAGGTAGACCTCACGGCCACCAGCATGCTCGGCACTGTCGCGGACAGCACGCAGCTCAACCTCGGTACTGCCGCTGGGCACGCCAATCACCATACGCATAGAAGGCGAGAACAGGCGGTTGCCAGTGTGAACCATCTTGATGAGGCCGCGAATCATCTGCTCGCAAGCGTTGAAGTCGGCAATCACACCATCGCGCAGAGGACGCACGGTGCGGATGTCGGCATTGGTCTTCTCATACATCATCTTAGCTCTGTCGCCCACAGCAATCATCTTGTCTGTGCGGCGGTCAAGAGCTACAACGCTGGGCTCGTCAACGGCAATCTTACCATCACTGATGATGATGGTGTTGGCCGTTCCGAGGTCCATTGCAATCTCTTTATTTAGTGAAAACAATCCCATATTTTCTTATTTTTGTTTTTTGGATTCAGATAGTCTGCCAGATAAAGTGGCAAGTTAATGCAATTGTATGCAACGATGCAAGACAGGAACGAGGAGAGCGGTATTGGAAATCCGAACCAAATCTACCAAATATTTAAAAAATCATTTTTGTCGTCTCGTTGGCTTATCGACCCGTTGGCATGTTGGTTCGTTGGCTTATCGACCCGTTGGCATGTTGCCTTGTCGTCTTACCGGCCCGTTGGCTTGCTGACTTGTCGTCTTGCAGACTTGAGGACCCGTTATTACTTAACAAACCATGAGTGGATGGCAGTGTCGTAATGGCTGCTAACGCCGAATGCCTGTGCAGCGAACCACTTACGATCCTCTATCTCGCTCTGCGCACCGTTCTTTTCGAGCAGCTTCAACAGGGGTTCGTACTCCTGCTTGCTGGGCACGATGATTACATCGCGGAAGTTCTTGGCTGCAGCGCGGATAAGGCTGATGCCACCTATGTCAATCTTCTCGATAATGTCAGCCTCGCTGGCACCACTGGCTACAGTCTGCTCGAAGGGATAAAGGTCAACGATTACCAGGTCGATCTCGGGAATCTCGTACTTTGCCATCTGCTCCTTGTCACCTTCCAACTCACGACGACCCAGGATGCCTCCGAACACTTTGGGATGCAAGGTCTTGACACGACCGCCCAAAATACTGGGATATGAAGTCACATCCTCAACCTTCTGGCAGGGAATGCCAAGGCTCTCGATGAAAGCCTGTGTACCACCTGTCGAGAGCAGTTCAACACCCTCTGCATGCAACTTACGCAGAATTGCATCCAGACCATCCTTATGAAACACACTTACCAGCGCTCTTTTTACCTTTCTTGTTTCAGCCATTTTCGATATAAAATAAATAATGTGTAAAGACTCCGTTTTTTTGAGTGTGCAAAGTTAAGCAAATTGTTTCATATTCCTTCAACTTTTGACGTAGTTTTTAGAAAAAAAGTTCAAGAAATTGATTTGTATCACACAAAACAGCGCCACAGTATGTATTTTGCACAGAAGGAGCGCTTGTTTTTCTGTCTCGCAACGTATGGGAAAACCAAGAGAGAACATTGGGTCGAAGCCCAGAACGCACAAAACGCGAAATGCCACAAACAGGGTGCCGAGCGATAACAAAATGCTCGCAAACAACGCACAAAAGTATACAAAATGACGTATTTTTAATAAAAAAAGCAAAAAAATACAAACAAAAAGAATACAAAACGACAAAAATAATGTAACTTTGCAGCGCAAAAAGAAATCAGCGCGAATACAACAACCAACAAGTCGCAATCCGAAAGATAATAAAAACGTGTATTTCAGTTTCTTTTTGACGACAAGCAAATAAGCAACTAACAAATAAAAGAACAACCAAATGGAAAAGATTCGTGTAGCCATCGTTGGATATGGCAACATTGGCAAGTATGCCCTGCAGGCTTTGCAGGCAGCCCCCGACATGGAGATTGCCGGAGTAGTACGTCGTAACGGCGCAGAGAACAAACCCGCCGAACTGGCTGACTATGCCGTAGTAAAGGACATCAAGGAACTGGGCAAGGTTGACGTAGCCATCCTCGCCACCCCTACCCGCAGCGTTGAGGAGTATGCTCTGAAGTGCCTGGCAATGGGCATCAACACCGTCGACAGCTTCGACATCCACGGTCAGATTGTTGACCTCCGCCGTTCGCTCGACGCCGCAGCAAAGGCAAACAACGCCGTCAGCATTATCTCGGCTGGTTGGGATCCAGGTTCTGACAGCATCGTGCGCACCCTCATGGAGAGCCTTGCTCCCAAGGGTATCAGCTATACCAACTTCGGTCCCGGACGCTCGATGGGCCACAGCGTGTGTGTTCGTTCCAAGGAGGGCGTGAAGGACGCACTCTCGATGACCATTCCTGTAGGCGAAGGCATTCACCGCCGCATGGTTTACGTAGAGTTGGAAGAGGGTGCTAAGCTGGACGAGGTGACAGCAGCCATCAAGGCCGACCCCTACTTTGCCAGCGACGAGACACACGTATTCCAGGTAGAGAGCGTTGACGCACTGAATGACGTGGGTCATGGTGTGAACCTCGTTCGCAAGGGTGTGAGTGGCCAGACTCACAACCAGCTCTTCGAGTTCAACATGAAGATCAACAACCCCGCACTTACCGCTCAGGTATTGGTTAACGTGGCACGTGCCAGCATGAAGCAGCAGCCCGGTGCATACACCATGATCGAGATTCCTGTCATCGACTATCTGCCCGGCGACCGCGAGAGCATCATCCGCCACCTTGTATAAGACAGAAAAAACATATTGGCATAAAAGAGCCGAACGCACGATGCGTTCGGCTCTTTTTTCGGTTATGCGGTTATAAGGTTTTTCGGTTAAACGGTTATGCGGTTATATTACTCCACTTTCAACGTCAGCTTGGCGCTCTTCAGTCCCTTGGCCGAAGCCTCGATGGTGACGGCGCCTGCACTCTTACTGCTCTGCACGATGGCCGTACACTGTCCCGCAAACAGATGATGCTGAGGCAGATGGAAGAGGTCGAGGTTGGTGGCGTCACCATTGCCGGCGGCACGGAACGAGCCAGCACCCTTCACCTTGAACTGCACCAGATCGGTAGCCGTGGGACAGGGATTGCCATCCTTGTCGGCCACGCTCACGGTGACGTATGCCAAGTCTTCGCCATTAGCCTTCAGCACAGCATCGCTGCCGGCATCCTCCTCGATAGGCAGACGGGCACTCAGCACCAGATGGTCGGGCTTACCAGCCGTGCGCACCACCTTCTCGCCCACCTTCTTGCCCTGCTTGTCGTAGGCAACGACCTTCAGTTCACCGGGCTCATATTTCACATCCGTCCACATCAGTCGGTAGGGACGCTGCATCCAGAACGCATCACCAGCAGCCTTCAGCTTCTCCAGTTCGCCGAGTTCGTGCACCTTCTTCTGTCGGCCCATACTCTTACCGTTGATGAAGAGTTCCGCCTCCTCGGCATTGGTGTAGACAAAGACAGGAGTGACCTCACCCTCGCGACCGGGCCATGTCCAATGAGGCAGCACGTGCAGCGTCTTGGCCTCCTTGTTCCACTCGGCACGATAGAGGTAGTAGCGGTCCTTGGGCAGTGAGGCAAGGTCGATGATGCCGAACACGCTGGAGTGGCTGGGCCATGCATCGGTGTCGTAGGGCGAAGGCTCGCCAAGATAGTCGAAACCAGTCCAGACGAACTGACCGAGTTCCCAGTCGTTGCGGTTGGCCAGTTCGAAATCCTCGTCGGGAACATTACTCCACGAACAGGCTTCTACGTCATATCCATTCGACTGATTGCCTTCATGCTTCACATGCTTCTTCAGCTGTACGGGGAAATAGTACGTGCCACGGCTGCTCACCGTGCTGGCCGTCTCGCTACCAAGCACATAGCCCTGAGGCAACTTGTCATGACCCTCGTGATAATATTGTGTGCGATAGTTGAAGCCGGGGATGTCGACAGCTGCTGCAAATCCGTTGCGCAGTACCGTTCCCACCTGATCCATACCACAGGTGCACAGGCGGCTTGGATCCTCGCGGTGGCAGATGCCCTGCAGGAACTCCACCATCTTGTAGCCGTCCTTCTTGCCCTGTGTAGGCACCTCGTTGCCAATGCTCCACATCACCACACTGGCGTTGTTGCGATAGTGGTGCAGCATGTTCACCATATCCTTCTCGGCCCATTCCTTCCAGTAGCGGTGGTAGCCGTTCTTGCACTTGGCCACGTCCCATTCGTCGAAGGGCTCGACCATCATCATCATACCCATCTCGTCGCACAGCTCCACCAACTCGGGTGTAGGCATGTTGTGACTGGTGCGGATGGCGTTGCAACCCATCGTCTTGAGCATCTCTATCTGGTGGCGGATGGCGCTACGGTTGATGGCCGTACCCAACGGACCGAGGTCGTGATGCAGACAGACGCCCTTGAACTTCGTCTCCTTGCCGTTCAGCAGGAAACCGTTATATCCGGGAACGAACTCAACGCTGCGCACGCCGAAACGTGTCTTGTAGACATCGACGACAGCTCCGTCCACCTTGACTTCCGACACAGCGGTATAGAGCACGGGACGCTCGGGGCTCCACAACTGAGGATCAGCAAGTTTGATATTCTGCTGAAACTGTACTTCACCTTCCATCAGCCCCATGGGAATGGGGGTGAGCGAAGACACGTTGGTCGTCTGCTTTGCCTTTGCAGCCCCCGTCTCGTCCACCAGCGTTGTCTCCACGACAACCTTCTTGCCAGCTGCACCAGCCACGCGTCCCTTCAGGCACACCGATGCAAAGTCCTTGCCAATGTGAGGGGTGGTGACGTAGGTGCCCCAAACTGGAATGTGCACCTCGTTGGTGGTGATGAGATGGACGTTACGATACAGGCCTGCACCGGGATACCAGCGCGAACTCTCGGGACGGTTCTCCAAGCGCACGGCCAGCACGTTATCTTTGCCGTCCTTGTTCAGCAAATCGGTGACGTCGACATGGAAAGTATTGTAGCCGTAGGGCCAGAAGATAGCCTCCTTGCCGTTGACATAGACACGAGCCTCGCTCATGGCACCGTCGAACTGCAATACAACTCTGTCACTTGCACTATTAACTTTTAACTCTTCACTTTTAACTACCCTTCGGTACCAGCCCACACCCGTCCATGGAAGTCCGCCGGTACGGCCGGTCTTCACGGTGGCATCCTTCTCGCCGTTCTGCGTCACGGCCACCTTCTGCAGATCATTGCCACCGCCAAACGGACCGTATATGGCCCAGTCGTGAGGCACCACTACCTGCTGCCATTTGGCATCGTTGAAGTCGGGAGCCTGTGCCCCCTCGGCATCTCCACGGAAGAAGCGCCAACCGTCGGTCAGCAGTTGTTCACTACGCTGAGCCAAAGCACTTGCAGAAGTCACCAGGACAGCGATAAGAAGTAGGAAAAATCGTCTCATAGAATTAGTTGGATGATTTGTTAGGATTGATTAGTGCACAAAGATAGGAATAAAATTCCTAATCACGCGTACTCTGCCCGTTTTTTTTTGTGCAAACAGCCTGTTTCCTACACTTTACACTGACATTTTGGCTACGGTTTCCTTCTACTCTTTGCTTTTTTCTCCAATGCAATCCATCCCGGCAGCCCAGAACATCTCCTTACCATCCATCTAGCCATCCCGCTATCCTTTTGACCGACTCCCTATGCGCCAGCGTGAAAATGCCGCACGAGGATTTGCCAATAAGATTACTATCTTATGCCAATAAGATTACTATCTTATGCCGATAAGATTACTATCTTACAACGATAGGATTACTATCTTATTGTGATAAGATTACTATCTTATTGAGTAATCATGCTAGAGGATTCGTCAAATCCCCGTATAGAAAGTTCGGAAATGTTCGAGCAGAATCGAACTGAAACCACAGTGGAAACAAAAATTCTGCCCGAAACAGATTTGCCAGCATGGCAATCGGCATGACGACAATAGTGGGCAGAACAAAAAAAGGCAACCTCGTCGGTTGCCTTCTTTGTAGCGGGGCCGGGGATTGAACCCGGGACCTCATGATTATGAATCATGCGCTCTAACCAGCTGAGCTACCCCGCCATCATCTCTTTTGCGGGTGCAAAGGTAGAACATTTTTTTTATTCTTGCAAGAAAAGAAGCAGAAAAATGAAGAAAAAAAATCACTTTTTATGTTTTTGACCTTAAATTATGAATTGCGAATTATGAATTATGAATTATTTGTCGTACCTTTGCACCGCTTTAAAATACGCACGCGCACATGAGAATTATAAAAAGGCTAGACATATACCTGCTGAAAGCTTACCTGCAACTGTTTGCGGGTACGTTTTTCATCTGCCTTTTCATCTTCCTGATGCAGTTCACATGGCGTTACGTCAACGAACTTATCGGCAAAGGACTCTCCACCGAGGTACTGGCGCAGTTCTTCTGGTACGCCACCCTCACGCTGGTACCCATGTCGCTGCCATTGGCCATTCTACTGGCGGCACTCGTCAGCTTCGGTAACCTGGGCGAGCGACTCGAGTTGCTTTCCATGAAAGCTGCCGGCATCTCGCTGCTGCGCATCCTCCGTCCCATCTTCATCTTCGTGGCTCTGCTGGGCGTGGGCAGCTACTTCTTCCAGAACAAAGTCACACCCGAAGCCACCAAGCAACTGGGCGCATTGGTGTGGAGCATGAAGCAGAAGTCGCCCGAGCTGGAGATTCCCGAAGGCATCTTCTACAACGAGATTCCCGGCTACAACCTGTTCGTCGAGAAGAAGGACGTGGAGACAGGTATGCTGTACGGCATCATGATATACAGCATGAACGGCTCGTACGAGGACGCACAGATTGTACTGGCCGACTCGGGCCGACTGCAGAGCACAGCCGACCACATGCACCTGAAGTTGACACTATGGGGAGGCGAGCGCTTCCAGAACCTGACGTCGCAAGGCGGACAGATGATGCGCGCCTCGGTGCCCTACATGCGCGAGACATTCAACAAGGAGGTGGACATCATCACCTTCGACGATAACTTCAACGTGATGGATGCGTCGCTCTTCTCGAACGATGCAGCCACCAAGGATATCCACTCCATAAGCCGAGGCATAGACTCACTGAACCACCGCATCGACAGCGTGGGACACTCCGTCTACGCCTCTACCCTACAGTCGCAGATGAACCGCGACCTGCCTCGCGACTGCGAGGATTCAGCAAAGATCGTAGCATCGGTAGCCACACAGCAACCCCTCGATTCTGTCATGGCGCACCTCACCAACGCACAGAAGCAGGATGTGTGGCGCAATGCCTCCAACCGCACCCGACAGTTGCAGAACGACTACGAGTTCCGTGCAGCCACAAGCAGCGAGGACAACGCTTCGCTCAGAAAGCACCACATAGAGTGGCACAAGAAGTTCACCCTCTCGGTAGCCTGCCTGGTATTCTTCTTCATCGGAGCTCCCTTGGGCGCCATCATCCGCAAGGGCGGACTGGGTATGCCGGTCGTAGTGAGTGTGCTTATCTTCATCTTCTACTATATCATCAACGTGAGTGGCGAGAAGATGGCAAAGAACGGCGACTGGGACATCACCTTCGGTGTATGGCTGAGCAGTATGGTACTGGCTCCCATCGGAGCATTCCTCACCTACAAGTCGAACAAGGATTCAACGATGTTCAACATCGAGGGCTACACCTTACCGCTCAAGAAGCTGTGGAAGCGCATCACCTCATTCTCGCTGAGACGAAAAAAGGAGGAAGAGAGAATTGAAGAAGCAGATAAGCTAGAAGGGCGAGAGAACGTAGAAAAGCTAGAGAAGCCAGAAGAACTAGAAGAACTAGGCAATCTAGAAAAGCTAGAAAAACTAGACAAGCTAGAGAATCTAGAAGAGCTAGAAGAGCTAGACAATCTAGAAAACCCAGAGCACCCCGACCAGCTTGAGAGTACAGCCTCTCCCCAAGACAACGAAAACAACGAAAACAACGAAAACATAGATATATGAACAATTTGAAACATATCGAGGAAGCCATCGAGGACTTCCGACAAGGCAAATTCGTCATCGTGGTGGACGACGAGGACCGCGAGAACGAAGGCGACTTCATCACTGCAGCCGAGATGATAACCCCCGAGAAGGTTAATTTCATGCTGCAGGAGGGACGCGGAGTGCTTTGCGCTCCCATCACCATCAGTCGCGCCAAGCAGCTGGAGCTGGCTCACCAGGTCGAGGAGAATACCTCTATGCTAGGCACTCCCTTCACCGTGACGGTCGACCTCCTGGAGGGATGCACCACTGGCGTCAGCGCTCACGACCGTGCCGCCACCATCCGCGCTTTGGCCGACCCCAACACCAAGCCTTCGGCCTTTGGTCGCCCCGGCCACATCAATCCGCTGTATGCCCAGGACAAGGGCGTGCTGCGCCGTGCCGGTCACACCGAGGCAGCCATCGATCTGGCTCGTCTGGCCGGTCTTAACCCCGCTGCCGCACTCATCGAGATTCTGAATCCCGACGGCACTATGGCCCGTATGCCCCAGCTGCACGAGGTAGCCGAGAAGCACGGCATGCGCATCATCACCATCAAGGACCTCATCGCCTATCGCTTGCAGATGGAGTCGCTGGTGGAGCGTGGCGAAGAGGCCGATCTGCCCACCGACTACGGACACTTCCGCATCATACCCTTCCGCCAGAAATCGAACGGACTGGAGCACATCGCTATCATCAAGGGCGAATGGACAGCCGACGAGCCCGTATTGGTGCGCATGCACAGCAGCTGCGCCACGGGCGACATCTTCGGCAGTCAGCGTTGCGACTGCGGCGAACAGCTGCACCGTGCCATGCAGTTGGTAGAGAAGGAGGGACGCGGTGCCATCGTATACCTGATGCAGGAGGGACGTGGCATCGGACTGATGAACAAGATTGCAGCCTATAAGCTGCAGGAGCAGGGCGACGACACCGTGGATGCCAACCTGCACCTTGGTTTCAAGGCCGACGAGCGCGACTACGGTGTGGGTGCACAGATTCTGCGCGAGCTGGGCGTAGGCAAGATACGCCTCATCAGCAACAACCCCGTCAAGCGCGTGGGACTGGAAGGCTACGGACTGGAGATTGTGGAGAACGTGCCCATGGAGATTCAGCCCAACGAGTTCAACGAGCGCTACCTTCGCACAAAGAAAGAGCGCATGGGTCATCTACTGAATTTAAAATAAAAACATATATAATTATGACAAACTTATCTGAAAGACTGAACCGTCTGGCTCCCAGTGCCACACTGGCCATGAGCCAGCGCAGTAGCGAACTGAAGGCGCAGGGCGTCGACGTGATTAACCTGAGTGTGGGCGAGCCCGACTTCAACACACCCGACCACATCAAGGCTGCTGCCATCAAGGCTGTCGAGGACAACTGGAGCCGTTACTCTCCCGTGCCCGGCTATCCCGAACTGAAGCAGGCTATCGTCAACAAACTGAAGAACGAGAATGGACTTGACTACAAGCCCAGCCAGATTCTGTGCAGCAACGGTGCCAAGCAGAGTGTCTGCAACGCCATCATGGCTCTCATCAATCCCGGCGACGAGGTTATCATCCCCGCTCCCTACTGGGTAAGCTACCCCCAGATGGTGCTTCTGGCAGAGGGTACTCCTGTGTTCGTAGAGGCCAAGATCGAGGCTGACTTCAAGATCACTCCCGAGCAGCTCGAGGCTACCATCACCGACAAGACACGCGCCATCATCCTCTGCTCTCCCTCGAACCCCACCGGTTCGGTTTACAGCAAGGCTGAACTCGAGGCCCTGAAGAACGTTCTGCTGAAGCACGAGCGCGTCATCGTCATTGCCGACGAGATATACGAGCACATCAACTATGTGGGCGAGCACGCCTCAATGGCTCAGTTCGACGACATCAAGGAGCGTGTTGTCATCATCAACGGTGTCAGCAAGGCATACGCCATGACGGGTTGGCGCATCGGTTTCATCGCTGCCCCCGACTGGATTGTGAAGGGCTGCAACAAGCTGCAGGGTCAGTACACCAGCGGTCCTTGCTCTGTAAGCCAGAAGGCTGCCGAGGCTGCATTCGCTGGCGACCAGCAGTGCGTCGAGGACATGCGCGTAGCCTTCGAGCGCCGCAAGAACCTCATCGTGAAGCTCGCCAAGGAGATTCCCGGTCTCGAGGTCAACGATCCTCAGGGTGCCTTCTATCTCTTCCCCAAGTGCAGCAGCTTCTTCGGCAAGGCTGACGGCGACCGCAAGATCAACAATAGCACCGACCTGGCTATGTACCTGCTCGAGGTTGGCCATGTAGCCACCGTAGGCGGTGACGCTTTCGGCTCGCCCGAGTGCTTCCGCATGAGCTACGCCACCAGCGACGAGAACATTGTCGAGGCTATGCGTCGCATCAAGGAGACTTTGGCCAAGCTGAAGTAAGAATCCAGCATCCTCAATACGAGGAGAGCACTTCAATAAACATTTCACCCCCGCCTCCCTACAACACAGGTAAGAGAGGCGGGGGTGATATATTTAGGCAATGCTAGTTGGCATAAACTGATTGGGGAAGTCTCTCACTCAAAGTAAATGCTCAGCACAATCATCTTGCTGCGCGACTTGTCCACACCGTTTGTATACTTCATCAGCGAACCGTCGATAAGGTCGGGACGGCCTTTCTTCAGGATGTCGGCCAGACCGAAGCAGAACTTCAGTTCGGGAATAAGCTTGAAATAGCGTAGGTAGATGTCGCAACCCATGCCGACTTCCAGATAGCAGTCGAAGGGATTGAGGCGATAGGCATTATGCTTGCGAGTGGTGAGGTCGACAGTCGGAGCCACACCCGCAATCATATAAGGACGGAAGTTATTGTAGCGAGGTGCAGAGAACTTAAGGTCGACAGGCACGGATATCAGCGTGCTCTTCAACGTCTGTGTGGTATCGCGCCCCGACACCTGTTCGTGCATCCACGCATGCTTCTGTCCAAAATAAAGAGTGGGCGAAACACGCAGTGCAATATTCTGGTGCAACTTGAGTTCGGCAAGCACACTCACGTTGAAGCCGGGATTATAGTTATTGATGTCGGCATACCAGCGTTCGCCCGTAGCGGGGTCGACATAGCCATTGTTCACAAACTCCAAATCCTGCATCTGAAAACCAATGGCAAAACCATAATGCAAGCGCCGATCGTCAAGGTACGGTCGGTTCTGCACCTTGCGTTCCTGAGCCGAAAGCCCGAGCACGCAAAGCCACATGGAAATAAAAACCAATAGATGCTTCATCCATATTATAAACGTATAAAAGTCGAATTTATTGCACAAATCACTAATTTTGATGACCAACAACAAAAAAAAGCGGGAAAAATGATACAGCGTTAACTAAAATTGATTACCTTTGTCATGCAAAACAAGATTGCGAAGCATTCACGTTCGTCGTAGCACAATGCACACAGACCGAAAATGCCACCACCTTCGTCTTGCAGAAAACAGAGAACACATTATTTATTTACTAATTATTAATTTATACAACTATGGCTTACGTAATTGGTGACGATTGTGTTGCTTGCGGCACATGTATCGACGAATGCCCCGTTGGAGCTATCTCTGAGGGCGACATCTATTCTATCAACCCCGACGAGTGCACCGAGTGTGGTACCTGCGCTGACGCATGTCCCAGCGGCGCTATCTCAAAGTAAGATAGACACACATTCGTTCTTAACGAAAAAAAACACCCCTTCCTCGCACCGAGGTTGGGGTTTTTGTTTTTAAAGGGAGTAAAAGGGAAGTAAAAAAGGTGTAAAAAGGGAGTAAAAGGGAAGTAAAAAAGGTGTAAAAGGGGAGTAAAAGGGAAGTAAAAGGGGAGTAAAAGGGAAGTAGAAGGGGAAGTATGGAAGAATTATCTCTCACGTCCCTGTTGTGCATCATGACGGACAGGTGGTGGTGGAGGTCCCATCGGATTCTCTTCGCGTGTGAAAGATACACCAATATTGATTTTTGTGTTCTCGCCTACCTTGATGCCCAAGTCCGCACCCACCGTGGTGCTCGGCCCCATAAACGGCATCATGGGTCTCGACATGGGGCGCACCTCTCCCAACTGTCCGAAGTCGTGCGATACAAAACCTGTCACGTCGAAACGGTCGTTAATCTTGTAGTTGGCCAGACCGAAAAGACTCAGATTGTTCATGCCACTGCCAAGACCCGAGAAGTAACCATAGTCCATACCGGCTGCCAGCGTCAGACGGTCGTTCACTGGATAGGCATACAGCAGTGTGAGGTCGGTAAAGAAATGAGCACCCTTCCATGGATTATGCTTTCCCACGCCTACACTCACGCCCATATCCACACTGGCATTCAGTCCTTTGTGAATGTCCCACAGATCCATGTAATGCGGACCGTAGAAGCTAGGGCGATAGACGGGCATGACCGACGGCATGGCATAGGAAGGATAGCCGTAGGAGGGCAAGCCATGATAAGAAGGTCGCCACAGCGTGATGCCCGTATAACCGTCATCAAGAGCTTCGTCCAGCATCTCCGTCGGCATCTCTCCTGCCGAGACAGAGTCCACCAACTGCACCTCAGCCCTTTCAACCTGGGCAGAGAGTGGAAGCGACAACATAGCGCCAAGCAATATGGTCAAAACACGTTTCATGCTGCAAAATTAACGATTTTGCGCCAACCCACACACAAAATGGGATTAAAAAAACTTAAATCCCCCATTCACTTGCTATAATAATATATAATGTGTATCTTTGCAGATGGATTGTTGCCAGATACATTCTAACCGCCAGAGCAGTCAGAAGAACTGGAACAACCTGAACCAAACGAATCACATCAAAACACTAAAAAGATGAAAAGAACACTTTCCGCCATCCTGCTCTTACTCTTTGCCAGTATGGCATTTGCCCAGAACAGCACCCAGAAGAAGCGTATCCAGGAGATACGCGAAACGATGGACAAAACCATGCAACTCGTCAAGGACAACTCCGAAGACCCGGAATACACCGACAACAGCATCCACCTACAGATGAACAGAATGCTGCCGGGCGCGGGCATGCAGCATTACAACATCGACATGTACATCAGCGACCAAGGCAATGAGGAAACCATGACACAGGACTGGCGCCCCTACTTCTTCCGTGTGAAGTATAATTATGCCGCACGCGAAATCGTCCAGGAGCACCTCGTCAGCCCCGAGACCAGCAAGCCCATCTTCATCTTCGTAAAGATGCCCGACGACGACGGAGTGTACGAAGACCGCATCTATTACAATGCAGATGGCAGCTTCTGCTATGCCACACAGACCAAGTATGCACAGCCCGACGGCAAGAAGACCGTCAAGGTACTCAAGAAGGATGACGACAACGTAATGTCGGCCATCAACTTCAGCTACGACATTATGAAATGGGCTCACGATACACAGAATCTGTAGCATAAGCGTATTCTTCATTGCCCCAAAAACGCACTTTCACGCCTAAAACACACTTTTTTGCACCCAAAAATGCAAAATTGTGAATTATGAATTATGAATTATGAATTAATTGTTGTACCTTTGCACCCGCTTTCCGCCCAGGTCGCTGGCAGGATGAAGAGTTCCCTGTTATGCCTCGGCTGAACGACAAACAATTTTTAAATACCAAATTAAAATGGCAGATTTAATTAAAATTGCTGAGGAAGCATTTGCTACTGGCAAGCAGCACCCCACCTTCAAGGCTGGTGACACTGTAACCGTAGCTTACAAGATCGTCGAGGGTAACAAGGAGCGTATCCAGCTCTACCGTGGCGTATGTATCAAGATTTCTGGTCACGGTGACAAGAAGCGCTTTACCGATCGCAAGATGAGCGGCACCGTAGGTGTAGAGCGTATCTTCCCCATCGAAAGCCCCAACATCGACAGCATCACTGTCAACAAGATTGGTAAGGTTCGTCGCGCTAAGTTGTACTACCTGCGCAACCTCACCGGTAAGAAGGCTCGCATCGCTGAGAAGCGTGTCGCTACCAAGGCTGAGTAAGACCTACCGCTCTTACAAAAAAGAGAGAAAAGAAAGCGTCAGTTCCGCAAGGAGCCGACGCTTTACTTTTTTAATTGACAGGCAGGCAGACCTAGTAGTCTGTAAAGTCTAAAAGTTGACAAAAAACAACAGTCTTTTGCATCTTCAAAACGTCGTAAAATAAATCATATTAACTTTTTAAATATCAATAA
>JAGHUS010000129.1 GCA_018064685.1 Bacteroidales bacterium
AAGGACATACCGATACCTCATAACCCAACACCACCATCCGGCGGCAGCGGCTTCGACCCATGGATCGAAAACTATCGCGACAGTATAGTCCACGAATTCGGAATGTAGCCCCACCCAACAGTCGTAATAACGTAATCGCGTAGTCACGAAATCACCAAAAAAGTCCCCAACAGTCGTAATAACGTTATCACGTAGTCACGAATAAAAATAGTGTTCAGCGGTTTCCCCGCTGAAAAAAACAAAAACAACAAGTGAAACGCAAAGTATACATATTAACCTTGATGAGCATCGCACTCGCTGCCTGCACTAACTCCGACGTACTCTATACTACGCCGGAGCAGGAAGGCTATGTGCCTTATGAGCCTATGAAGCATGCCATCAGCTTTAATATGCATACAAACAATACCACTCGTTCCACAGTAGAGGCACAGCATACGGAGCACTATGAATTTGGTGTGTGGACAGCCCTCAATGGTGCATATGCTACCGATACCTGCAAACCTGTGATGCAGAACTATCTCGTAGCCTACACTGGCAATGATGCCTACAATCCTTGGAAGGAAAAGGAAGCACTATGGGCATATCCTGGTATGGGATACAATGATGACAAGGCACCGCAAACAGTGACCGTTACTCCTTACACCAAGTCGTCTCATAAGAACCAGGTGATATCTTACTGGGAAGAGGATGCAGGCAAGTATTACTTCTATGCCTACACTCCATACATGCATGAGGGTACTGTCTCGCAGCAAGGTACCATCACGATTGGCAACAATGCCGATGGTGAATATCTGCAGTTCAATGGGTTGCGTGCCTTCTACACATCGCCGGCAAACAATGGCATCCCTTCATCCAATATCTCGTCTTACCAGACGGGTAGGGTAGTGGGCAAGCAGACCTCTGCAGGTTATCATGCTACAGATAGTCTTGGCAGCAATGCCGAAATCATCAACGCCAACGAAGCACTATATGCGGGACAGTCGATGATACCCGATCTCAACGCTCCCGATGTGCCTATCATCTTCAAGCATGTCAATGCTAAGGTACGTGTGGCATTCTGGGAGGACATAAAGGGTTACGACGTTGAGCTCCTCGACCTTGTGCCTGCTGACACAACAGTGACATACGCAGGCGGCCAACCAATCGTTCGTGGCGTGGTGTTTACCCCAGCGACAAAGGAGATGACCGATGTCACCAAGCCTCAGACACCGAAGGCACAGCTTGCACCTTATTATAGTAATGCGTGCGTGCGCGTAGAGGGAATACAACCGGTGAGCATTGACAGCCGTACAAACTTCTCGAATATCGTTGTCGGCAACGCTGCCTATGATGATGTGACACACGAGAATCTCTACTTCGCCGTGCCAGCAGCTGATACAAAGCTGAGCACCAAGAAGGAGACTGCCACTATGCTCCCTACCATCTATTATCCGCTGCCTAACTACGAATCGTCAATCGCCAACCCAGGTTACATTACGGCAGTGGCAGGTGGCAGTAAGGTGGCAAGCAATACGGGTTTCACCGTTCATGTCTCATTCGCTATGAAACCTCAGGATGAGACTCAGGAGTTGAAGATATATGATGCAAGAGTCTATGTTCCGGCAGACCAATGCCGATGGGAACCAGGCAAGCTCTACACTACGTATTCCGCATCACGTCAGAGACAAACGGCACCACCGACCCACACAAGCCGGATCCGACTGATCCTTCCACTCCATGGGTTGACCCTGACGACCCACGCATCCCCGATGATCCTGGTCTCTCGCCAATAGTCTTCGATGGCGTAACAGTGGAAGATTACGTAGACACCTCCGAACAGGAATTCGATTACGGAAAGAAATAAACACACAGGCAGCAATGCCGCATATAATATAAAAGGATTATGAATAGAATACAAATAACCAAAGAGGATTTTATGAGACGCTTTGCTGCTTCACGAAAGCGCAA
>JAGHUS010000128.1 GCA_018064685.1 Bacteroidales bacterium
AGATTAGTCTTTGCTTAGGCATTGACGCTACGAAACAGAAATAACAATTAGCAATCATGAGGACGGTGCACCATGTGTGCAGCCACTTCACCAACGTAGCCCCTCCCTTAAAGGGCGGGAGAAATTAATTCAATTATTAACTACGAAGGTGAGCGACGACCGTTCGACACTTTATCATATACTTGAGCAAACTGCTCTTGTTCTCTCCTTCAGAAACCGCCAATTTCAAAACAATGAGAACAAGTCGCGGTGGGTTCACGTCTCGTATGGGGGCGTGAGCTTCTCCGTACTTATCCATTGTTGAGGTGCTTGGCGGTACCATGAAGGAGGATAAGCGTCGGGAAGTTCGCGCTCCTTCTTTTATACTTTTCAAACAATATGAAATCAAACAAATTTTGGAGTTTCTTGATGATGTTCGTCATGATGCTGGGCTCAGCAGTGGTATTTACTTCGTGTGGCGGCGATGACGACGATGATTATAATGGAGGTTCAGGCTCTTCTTCGGAACCACCGAAAGTTTCAACAATATTGGCAACCAATAAAGTACAGACGGTAAAGTTACACAAGATAGGATATAAGTGGAAGGATAGTAAAGGTGAAGTAATTTTCTACAAAGATTACAAATACCAATATACGCTTTGCTTGTTGGGTAATAGCCTTACGGTCGTTCCCTACGGATTGAATTCCAAAGGTAAGATGGAGCAGGTTGATGATGGGTCTAATGGTGCTGTTACAGGTATCGTGGATTTGGGAAAACTCAATGGAATTAATGAAATTAAGAACTGTTTAAGTTGGGATGAGATCCAAGGCCATACTTATTATTCTTATCTGGGGATAAATGGATATAGTCATTTTACAGATAATAGTTTTGAAGGCTATTATGAAGGCGAAACTTTAAATTTTTTGAGAGTATGGGATGATCGTTATAATCGTTATTGGCATAGATTGTCTTATGGTAAAACGGCTCTTCCAAATCACGGTTATGCTATTGTATTTAATACTTTTGAAGATGGCGTGAAGTTTATTCGCGTTTACGAGAAGAGTTATACACAGCAGAATGATGGTGAGTTGACGGATATCACTGTCGAATACCAACTCTTTGATCCTATCGTTCCCAAAGAATAATACTCTTTTTATATACACAATTCATCCGCAAACATCAGTTCTCCAACGAGTTCACCTCTATTCCGGGAATCTGATGTTTGCGGATGTTTTTTATTCTGATGTTTTGTGCCATCATCTCATCTTGATGTCATTGAGCAGAAGGTCGTCACAGTTCTGATAGACCTCATCAAAGATTTCTCTGCAACGCTTTTCGGTCATCTTTATCTTAGTTCCAACAGCTATGAAGTCCTGGAGAGTAGGGTAGCCGGTCGAGTTGACAGATGTCGCGTGCTGACCATTGTAGCCCTCTGTACAAAGGGTAAGGTCGTATGCAGGAGCCAGATGCCATATAAATTTGCCATTAGAATCCTTGCGAATCAGGTAACTGAAGTTCTTGCAATGGTCATCCTTATTGTCTGTAAGGTAGTTGAACACCATACGGCGATACATTTCTTCAACGTACTTCGAATTCTGGGTGATGTAACCAGTCAATGCAAGCAGATTGCTGTAGTCAAGTACAGGCTCTGATAGAGAAAGGCAGAGCAAGCCACCTGCAGTTGCTGTGTGAATGCGTTCACCAGTAGCAGTAAGGTCAAATCGTTTCGTTGTAAAGTACTTGCCGTTTGTCAGCTTAAAATCAGGCACATCGATACCGCACTTACGAGCAATCTCATTGTAGTGGTATTCCTGCAATCCCATGTCTTGAGGATCGTATGTGTGACGGAACTTCACGAGCCAATGACCTTCGGCATCAGAGAATACTGCCTTTGGACGGCAACCGCCACTATTACCGCTATTGTATAGCAGAAGCCCAGCGTCTGTGTCCTGTTGCTCTTTGAGAACTTCCAGAGCCTTCTCCTGGAGTAAGTCGAAGTCCGTAATTTCTTCCTCCTTTTTGAGAATAGTTTCCGGTTGACCTTCGGTCTTCCTCCTCCTTGCACGGTATTGCTCGAATAAATTCGGCATTACTCGTGCTTCGTTCGTCGGTTCATAGGTAAGTGCTCCCATACCGCTATTGCCTACGATACTCAGTCGCTCGATGGCAGTAAGGTTCCTGTCATCGATGCCTTCACGCATCAATGCCTTATGAAGGAGATAGCGACCATATCCATCAGGGAGGCTATCCTCAAAGATGCCGAAGTTACCATACAGAGGTGTTGGCTTTGCAAGGAACAATCCTGTTTTCAAAGGAAGTTCCAATGGTGATATGCTGAATCCTTCAGCAAGCCAGCGAGGATCATATTCAAATGCCAGTCGCTTGTCATCAGGAGTCAGCGAGATTATTCCTACAATCTCACCGTGATATTTTACTGTAAGTCTATCTATGCTGTTCATAATACAACGTATTATAGACTATAGGCAGCACCTCGGCATAAGAACAAGTTCTTCTGCTCTCTATATTCTTTCAGTCGAGCAAGCTCTTTGTGAAAGCGTCCAGAGGCCGAGCGGCACTATAGTTCATTGCTTATGTGCTCTCGTTTTAGCTGTGTTCTTTCGTATCTGAGTCAGTTCCTCCATTGTAGAGTACTTTGGCTCAGAAAATATATTCTTCACCTCAGACGTATATTCCATGGCCATAGCGATGCCGATGAGGTTCTTCAGCGAAATGAGTCCTTTCTGCTCGAATCTCACGATGTTTGCCACAGCAACGCCTGACTTCTCTGCAACCTGTTCACGAGTCAGGTTCTTTTCGATGCGGCGCTTGCGGAAATCATCAGCCAGTGACTTGGCAATGTCATCTGTATTATCAAGCGTGTAGTTGTCTAAAAGTGATAATATATTATTCATTATTTTCTATACTGGTTATCTATAGATAAAATGTTATCAGTTGCAAAGGTACTGTTTTTGTTTCAAATAACGGTCAGAATTAACAATTATTTGATGAATTTTATGAAAATACTAATCTAAGGAAATTGCAGGAGTATTTTTCTTTATCTTTATTATACAAACAAATCCATCCGCAAACATCAGCTCACCTACGAGTTTACGACTACTCCGTGCTTCGCTTGCGCCTGAGCTTCGCAAAGAATCTGATGTTTGCGGGTGTTCTTTGCGCTCTGCTTAATTAGTTATTCAAAATCTTGTTATTGAAGCATGTGTAAGATTAATCGATACGATTTGAATTTTAACCTTTGCAGGGTTAAATTTGCATAAAAAGAAGGCTTGTTCACAAACTTGTGGTTCACAAACTTGTGAACAAGTGTATTTTTTGTTATCTTTGCACCCATTATGAGCAAGGCATTTATCTATGGTAAGATGGTGGAAGGCGATAATTTCACCGACCGCGTAAAAGAGACAAGACGGCTGAAAGCAAACTTCGAAGAGGGTATAAACACTATAGTTATCTCTCCTCGACGTATAGGCAAGTCATCCTTGATAAAACGCGTCAAGGATAGTGTTGACAATCCGGCGATTAAGGTCGTTATGATGGATATCTATGACTGCCGTTCGGAATATGACTTCCTGAACAGGTTTGCTGCTGTACTGATGAAAGAGGCAGCTGGCAAGATGGAGCGTATCTTGGATACGATTCAGAAGTTTCTGGTTCGGGTAGTGCCTAAAGTGTCGTATAGTCCCGCTCCATTGATGGACTATAGTATATCCTTGGGTATAACGCCTCAGAATTATAGTCCTGAAGAGATCCTCGCCCTGCCCGAGATTATTGCAAGAGAGCAAGGAGTGCAGATAGTTGTCTGCATAGATGAGTTCCAGCAGGTAGGTGAATTTCCCGACAGCATAACGGTGCAAAAGCGCATGCGTGGAGTTTGGCAACGCCAACAGAATGTGTCCTACTGTATGTACGGCAGCAAGAAACACATGATGACGAAGATCTTCCAAAACAAACGTATGCCATTCTATCAGTTTGGCGAGATAACCTATCTGGATAAGATACCTCGCGAAGACTGGGTGAACTATATCGTGAGCCGGTTTTCAACAAAGGGCAAAACCATATCCGATTATTTTGCAGGAAAAATATGTGATGCAGTGGATGGCTATTCGTCATACGTGCAGCAGTTGGCATGGGACGTGATGCAGGAAACAGAGTCTGAGGTTACAGAAGAAAGTTTCGCAAGCGGTCTGGAAGCATTGCTTGATCAGAACGCAGGATTGTTTACCGACCAAACCGAGACGCTGACAAGCTACCAGATGAATCTGCTACGGGCCATTTGTTCCGGCATTCATGATGAATATACATCAAAGGCGGTCACCGACATTTATAATTTAGGAACACGGTCGAATATTGTAAGGATCAAGACAAGTCTTGCGGAAAAAGAAATTATAGACGTGGTTAAGGGCAAGGCCTATATTTCTGATCCTGTGTTTGAGTTATGGTTCCGGAGTGTGTATCTGTAAGCGTTTCCTACCATCCGCAAACATCAAATTCTCTTGCCGAGTTCACAGCAACTCCGAGAATCTGATGTTTGCGGATTTTCTTTGTAGGTTTATTGGGTAACTGTATATGCTAGCTGTTTGTGAACTATAACAAACTCAAGAGTTTCGTTTATTCCTGACTCAGCATCTCCAGTAGCTGCTTGGCGGTAATCTTGTGACTGGTGTCGGTACCTTCGAGCAGGGATGAGGCCAGGTCGCGCTTGGTGTCGTGCAGACGTAGTATCTTCTCCTCGATGGTGTTGGAGGAAATAAGGTGGTAGACGGTGACGTTCTGGCGCTGACCGATGCGATAGGCACGGTCGGTGGCCTGCTGCTCGATAGCAGGATTCCACCACGGGTCGAGGTGGATGACGTAGTTCGCACCGGTAAGGTTGAGACCCAATCCGCCCGCCTTCAGACTGATGAGGAAGACGGGGCATTCGCCTTTCTGGAAGGCCTCCACCATCTGGGTTCGTTTGCGCATCGTCGTGCTGCCGTCCAGATAGAAGTATGGAATCTTGAGTGCTTTGAGACGTTGTGCTGCCATCTCAAGGAACGAGGTGAACTGACTGAACACCAGTGTGCGATTGCCTGACTGGTAGATGTCGCTGACCAGCTCCTCGAAGGCGTCGAGCTTGGCACAACTGCCACTCCATCCCTTCTGTGCCAACGAGGCGGTGCAGGCACACAGACGAAGACGTGTGATCTCGGCCAGTGCGTTGATGTTGAGTGCTTTGCCCGAGGCTTCCAACTCCTCCAACTCCTCTTTTGCCTTGCGACGTATCACTTCGTATACAGCCATCTCCTCGTCGGTAAGCTGTACGTTGCGTGTTATCTCCGTCTTGTCGGGCAGTTCCTCTACCACCTCCTGCTTGGTGCGTCGCAGCATGAAGGGTTGCACGAGTCGCTTCAGCTGTTGCTTGCGCTGCGTGTCATGGTCTTGCGAGATGGGCAGGATGTATTTCTTGTTGAACTGGTCGTAGCTGCCCAGCAAACCGGGATTGATGAACTGGAAGAGATTCCACAGTTCGCCGAGATGGTTTTGGATGGGCGTACCGGTGAGGATGATGCGCTGCTTGGCCTCCAGCTGCATGGCCACGCCCGATGTCTTCGTGTCGCGGTTCTTGATGGCGTGTGCCTCGTCCAGACAGGCCACGTTCCACTGTTTCTTTGTCAGCACCTCCTCCTCGGTGACGAGCAGTCCGTAGGTGCTGATGACGATGTCGCCAGCCTTGGCCTCCTCGATGAGTGCCTTTCGGTCGGCTGCTTCGTTCAGGATGCTGACGTTGAGGCTTGGTGCAAAACGGTTCAACTCCTTGCGCCAGTTGGGCACTACGCTGGCCGGAGCCAATACGAGCGAAGGTCCTTCGCTACACTTGTCGAGCAGTACGGCAATGGTCTGCACGGTCTTACCCAAACCCATATCGTCGGCCAGACACGCACCGGCACCCCAACTGCCCAGGCGCGTCATCCACTGGAAGCCGTCCAGCTGATAGTCGCGCAGTGTGGCGTTGAGCTGTTCGGGCACTTCGGGTTGCAGTTTGCCGCTCTGTCGTATCTTGGTGCGCAGTTCGTCAAGAGCCTTGGGGTGGGTGATGTCCAACTCCCCGCTCAGTGCTTCGCCCAGTACTGCCATGCCCACAGCCGGAATGACAGCCTTGCCATGTTGGCGCGATGCCACGGCGTCAATCTTTTGCAATTGCTTGCGCAGCTGTTCGCTGATGCTCAAGTATTTGTCATCGTCCAGTCGGATGAATCGGCCGTGCGAACCAGCCATCATGTCGAGCAGTTGTGCGATGCTGATCACCGTTTCTTCGTCTATGTTCAGTTCACCCTCCAGATCGAACCATCCTGCGTTCTTCTTGAGTGATACGTTCCACGTCTGCGGTGAGGCAACAGACATGCGGAGTCGTTCGCCCTCTGGCCATTCCAGGTAGCCCTGTTCCTCGTGGCTGCGTGCAAAGTCCATGAACTCGAGCAGGTCGAGTGTGCTGAGTTCGCACTGATAGTCATGCATGTCGATGTCATAATCCTCGAGCCAGTCCTTGAAGATGCGGGCATTGTTCTGCTCCTGTCGCAAGTGACGCTTCACCTGTACGCGTTTGCCGTCTAGTTGGTCGAAAGCCGGATTCTGCCCCTTTCCAGGCTGGAAGATGGTCTTGCCCTCCTTGAGTGGGCGCACGCTGAGAGAGAGTTGGTAGTTTCCGTATGAGCGTGGGGTGATGCGCAGGGCAACGAGGCTTTCTCCCTCCACCTCTTCCAACTGCGTACCGCCTTCGATGAAGTCGCTGTGTATCTCTACCTTACTGTTGATGGCGGGGAATACCTTGTTCAGCATCTCTTCGGCCTCGACGGGTATGTTTTTGAGTGAGAGAAGCTTGCGGAAATACATGCGTTCCTTCTCGGTCAGCGGGTAGTAGGTTGCCACGGAGTGGTCCCAGTCGATGTGGTAGGCAATGTTTTTATCCAACAGGGCCGGCGAGGGTAGGTTGGTGCTCAGTTTGATGTATCCGTTCTCCTTGTTGACCGTAAGGAAAGGTTTCTCCTCGCGTATCTCCATGGGTTCTAAACGTGTGGGGTAGCTTCCAACGAGATGCATCACACGGTTCTGTCCTATCATGTTTAGGATGACGCGTGCCACGGTAGGCATATAATAGGTACCTTTCGTGCCCATCCATATCTGTCGGTCGCAGTCCTCCATCTCGAAGTCGCCACGCTGATAGGCCGACTGACTCAGTTCCCTGCCTGTGCTCCAAGCGCCACTCTTCAGGCGTTTCTGCTCGCGCACCGTCACATATTCATTGTATCGTCGTATCTCGTATACCAATCGTGTGTCGTTTGTATTGACACTTGCTGTTTTGTCTTGGTCGGCAGTGGCTATCTGCAGTATCTCTTCGAGTACAGCCTCCCATTCCTTCTTGCGGTAGATGGATGCGAGGAGTGGTTCGCCGCCGAACAGCTCGCGCAGTCTGTCCTTCTCCTCTTGGCAGATGGGCAGGAAAGGCGAAAGCTCGTGACGCAGGATGGCTTTTTCGGAAATGTAATTCTCGGGACTGAGGTCAGGCAGCTTGTTGAAGGTATTGAATTTCATATTGTTGGCTTTTAGCCCGAAGTATTGCATCAGTAGATAGGCCAGTTGCTTGACGTCTTGCGTAGTGTTGTAGTATGACGCTTCGGACAGATCTTGCGTCATTGTGGTGATGCTTACGCTTCGTTTTGCATCCTTAAAGTACATACCGAGGGTTAATGCCGGTCCGTTGTCGTGCCCTTCACAGATGGTACGTTTCTTCATGGCTGTCTCTATCTTCTTCTTGCTTGCCATGCTCCCTTCGAGCACGTAGATGAGTATCATGAAGAAGTTGCTGATGGTGTCGCCCATGACGTTCTTGTCCTCGTGATATCCAGTGGCGTTCTTGTTGTGCGCCTTCAGGGCTTTGTCCAGATAGACGAGTGCTTCGGGGAGGCGGCGGGCGTATGCCTCACGGATGGCCTGTATCATGAGGCCGTATTCGCTCATGTCCTTGCTTGAACGCGTGGGGCTGATGCCCTCGTTGTAGAAGTTTATGATGTCCAGTTTGTCGAGGTGAGGTTGCAGTATCTTTGTGCGTTTCTTATCTTGCGTGTCCATTGTTTCGAGAAACAGCGCCCAGTCCTTCGGTCTGATGTCTTCGCTGTCAGACAATTCTTCGAGTATTTCTTCCAACAGGTCGTTGTCCATGGCCTTGAACATAGGCCAAAGCTGCTGCTCGTTGCTTACGGCAGCCAGTTCTTCGGCCAACCCGTATTCATCACACAATTTACTGGTTAAAATCAGTTTTTCGGTCTTGTCATCCACGATGGCCTTGGCAATCTTTATCAGCTTATCTGTTGAACTTGTGCGCATGACGCCCGGCGATTTTGCCCAGTCGGGATGTACAGCATACATCCAGCACAGCACGCGCAACTGATGTTTGGGCGAGATGATAAGGTCGCTGTTTCTTCCCCAGAAAGTGTATAGCTGTTCTAGCATGTCTTTCTTCTCAAGCTCTTTCAGACATGATGACTTCAGCGTCTTGAGCGTAGTGCCTAGATGCTTTGCTATCTGGTTAAGGTTCGTGTCGCTTGCTTCCTGTCCGGTGAAGGCAAGTGCTGCCAACAGACGTTGTGTCAGTTCTTTGAGAAATCCGTAGTGCGGAGAATGCTGTAGAGTCATGTGTGTTGTGAGGAATTATCGTTTTATGTGCTGTTTCTTTCTTAATTCTTCTTTTTCCATTGAAGGAGTTAGTGTTCCGTCAGTCGTTGCTTGATGTATCTACCCTTGGCTAGGGCGAAATAGAAGAGCATGCCGAAGAACTGGGCGAATGCACTGAGGTAGAATGCCCACTCGTAGCCGTAGTGCTCGGCCAGAAATCCACCGAGGACGATGCCCAAGCCCATGCCTACATCCCACATGGTGAGCAGTGTGGCATTGGCTGTGCCGCGCTGGTTGGAGGGAGCCAGGTTGACAAACATATTGCTGAAGGCGGGAAACATGTGACCATTTCCCAAACCCACGATGACGGCACAGGCGTAGCACGACCACTCGTTGTGCCACAAGGCAAAGCTGCCATAGCCTAAGACCGAGAAGGCTACGCCGAAGGTGGCATTCTCCACAATCTTGCCCTGGCGAAGCGTGCGACTGCCTATCAGTCGCGAACACATCAGACCCAGGGCAATGATGAGGAAGAAATTACCGCTGACCGATGCATTGCCCATCTGCTCCTTGCAGTAGATGGCCAGATAGGTGGCAAGCACACCATAGGCCGTGGCGAAGCAGGCTATGCACACGCCCTGGCTCCAGCCCTTGATCAGGAAGAAACGGTCCAGACTGATGGGCTTACGGTTGGGTACGATGTCGCGCTTGCGCAGATTGATGGTGGAGGCAAGCAGGGTGCCCAGAAGGGCAGAACCCAGAGCCAGTCCGAAGATGAGGTCGAAGCTGTGCCATACCTCGTAGATGTAGAGTCCCACCATGGGCGCAATGGCTGTGGAGAGGTTATTGCTCAGACCGTACAGGCCGATGCCTTCGGCACGGCGGGTGGGGTGGGTGACGTCGATGGCCACGGTGGAGTTGCTGACGCAGGTGGTGGCAAAGGGGATGCCGTGCAGGGTGCGCACGATGGCGAAGAGCGCCAGTGAGGTGGTGATGTAATAGCCCGCAAAGAAAAGGCTGAAGCCTATCCAGCTGACCGTGAGCACCAGCTTGCGAGGCAGTGAGTCGACAAGAAAACCTCCGATGCTGCGGCTGACAAGTGCTGTCAGGGTATAGCCGCTGAGCACCATGCCTATGAGGTGCTTGTCGGCCCCGAAGCTGTCCTTCATGTAGAGGGGCAGCAGGGGAGTGACCATCATGAAGGCGAAGAAGATGAGGAAATTGCAGGACCATGCCCGCAGGTAGTCCTTCGTCCATAAGCTGTGTGTTTCTGCTTCTGTCATGCTGCAAAGTTGATTTGCTTCTTTCTGCTGCAAAGATGGTTTGCTTCTTTCTGTTTGCAAAGATGAAATGCAGCTTTCTATTCTGCTGCAAAGTTACAAAAAAAGGTGGAATCCGCGAAGGATTCCACCTTATTAATATATCGCGCGTGCGATGATTTTCATTAGTCGGTCAGTGACCAGTCTTCCTGAGTCTTGCGGATGTAGGTCTGGTAGCGACGCTTAGCAGCAGCCTTACATGCATCGTAGAGCTCCTGAGCCTCCTGGGGAGCAGCCTTCTTCAGAGAGAGGAAGCGAACCTCGCCCTCGAGGAAGTCCTGGAACTTATCCCAATCGGGCTCCTTGCTATCGAGCTGGAAGGGGTTCTTACCCTCAGCAGCGAGAGCAGGATTGTTGCGCCACAGCTGCCAGTAACCGCACTCAACAGCCTTAGCCTCCTCAGCCTGGCTCTTACCCATACCGCCCTTGGCCTTCAGACCGTGGTTGATACAGGGAGCGTAACCGATGACGAGTGAAGGACCGTTCCAAGCCTCAGCCTCGCGGAAGGCCTTCAAGCACTGGCTCTGGTCAGCACCCATAGCCACCTGAGCTACGTATACGTTACCATAGGTAGCCTGCATCAGACCGAGGTCCTTCTTGCCTACACGCTTACCGTTGGCAGCGAACTGTGCGATAGCGCCGATAGGAGTAGCCTTAGAAGCCTGACCACCGGTGTTAGTGTAAACCTCGGTGTCGATAACGAAGATGTTAACGTCCTCGCCGCTACCGATAACGTGGTCGAGACCACCGTAACCGATATCGTAAGAAGCACCGTCACCACCGATGATCCACTGTGAACGCTTAACCAGGTAGTGGCTGAGCTCCTTCAGCTGAGCGCAGGTGGGACAACCGGCAGCAGCACCTTCCTCGATGAAGGGCTTCAGAGCGGCAGCAGCAGCCTTTGAGCCGTCTGCGTCGTTCTGCTGCTCAATCCAAGTCTGAGCGGCAGCCTTGTAACCCTCGCTGGTCTTGTCGCTGGCAATCATCTCCTGCAGCAGAGCAGTGATGCGAGCCTTCATCTTCTTGTTGGCGATAACCATACCGAGACCGAACTCGCAGAAGTCCTCGAAGAGTGAGTTAGCCCAAGCGGGACCCTGACCCTTCTCGTTCTTGGTATAAGGAGTTGAGGGAATAGAACCTGAGTAGATAGAAGAGCAACCGGTAGCGTTGGCAACCATCTGACGGTCACCGAACAACTGGCTGATCAACTTGACATAAGGAGTCTCACCGCAACCAGAGCAAGCGCCGCTGAACTCGAAGAGAGGAGTAGCGAACTGGCTGTTCTTGGGGCTCTGCTTGATGTCGATGAGATCCTGCTTTGAGGTCACGTTCTTCACGCAGTACTCCCAGTTCTTAGCCTCCTGAGCAGCAGCAGCTGAAGAGTCGTCGTAAGCAACCATCTTGAGAGCGCTGCCACCGAGCTTGGGATTGCCGGGACAAACATCGGCACAGTTGCCGCAACCCAGACAGTCCTTAACGCCAACCTGCATAGTGAAGTGCATGCCCTTCATGGCAGCGGGAGCCTTCATCTCGATGGTCTGACCCTCGAAGCCAGCCTTCTCCTCGTCGGTCATGACGAAGGGACGGATACAGCTGTGAGGACAAACGAATGCACACTTGTTACACTGGATACACTTCTCAGCATCCCAAACGGGAACGAAGCCGGCAACGCCACGCTTCTCGTATGCTGCAGTACCCTGCTCCCAAGTACCATCCTCGATGCCCTTGTAAGCGCTGACGGGCAGGTCGGCACCGTTCTGAGCGTTAATGGGACGTACGAGGTCTGAAACGAATGCGGGCTCATCGCGAACGATAGCCTCATCCTCGGGCAGGTTAGCCCATGCGGGATCAACAGCCAGTGTCTTGTACTCGCCACCACGATCAACAGCAGCGTAGTTCATATCGACAACGTCCTGACCCTTCTTGCCGTAAGACTTCACGATAGCCTTCTTCATCTGCTCTACAGCCAACTCAACGGGGATAACCTCGGTGATGCGGAAGAAAGCAGACTGGAGGATGGTGTTGGTGCGGTTGCCCAAACCAATCTCCTGAGCAATCTTGGTAGCGTTGATATAATATACGGTGATGTTCTTCTCAGCGAAATACTTCTTCACGCTGTTGGGCAGGAAGTTAACCAGCTCCTCACCCTCGAAGATGGTGTTCAGCAGGAACTGGCCGTTCTGACGCAGACCGCGGAGCACATCGTACATACGAAGGTATGCCTGAACGTGGCAAGCCACGAAGTTAGGAGTCTTAATCAAATAGGTAGAACGGATGGGAGTGTCACCGAAACGCAAGTGAGAGCAGGTGAAACCACCTGACTTCTTAGAGTCGTATGAGAAGTATGCCTGGCAGTACTTGTTGGTGTTGTCACCGATGATCTTCACTGAGTTCTTGTTAGCACCTACGGTACCGTCAGCACCCAGGCCGAAGAACTTAGCCTCGAAGATACCCTCGCCACCGAGAGCCATCTCCTCCTTAGCGGGCAGAGAGGTGAAGGTGAGGTCGTCAACGATACCTACGGTGAAGTGATCCTTGGGCTGAGGCAACTCGAGGTTCTCGAATACACCGAGAATCATAGTGGGAGTTACGTCGGCAGAACCCAAACCGTAGCGGCCGCCTACGATAACGGGAGCATTCTCCTTGCCGTAGAAAGCGTCCTTGACGTCGAGCAACAGAGGCTCGCCGTTGCAACCGGGCTCCTTGGTACGATCCAGCACAGCGATGCGCTTGCAGGTAGCGGGAACAGCCTTCAAGAGGTGCTCTACGCTGAAGGGACGGTAGAGGTGTACGCTAACGAGACCGTACTTCTTGCCATTGGCATTAGCGTGGTCGATAGCCTCGCGAGCAGCCTCAGTACCTGAACCCATCATGATGATAACTTCCTCAGCATCCTCAGCACCGTAGTAGCTGAAGAGGTCGTACTTGCGACCGGTACGCTCGCTGATGGCAGCCATGTACTTCTCTACGATAGCGGGAACTGCATCGTAGTAGCGGTTGCAAGACTCGCGATGTGCGAAGAAGGTCTCGGGGTTCTCGGCCATACCCTTAGCCTGAGGATGCTCGGGGGTGAGGGCGCGGCTGCGGAACTCGCTGACAGCCTTCATGTCTACCAGGTCGCGAACGTCCTCGTCCTCGATGAGCTCAACCTTCTGATACTCGTGTGAGGTACGGAAACCGTCGAAGAAGTTGATGAAGGGAACGCGTGCCTCGATAGCTGCGAGGTGAGCTACAGCAGAGAGGTCCATAACCTCCTGTACAGAGCCCTCAGCCAGCATAGCGAAACCAGTCTGGCGGCAAGCCATCACGTCGCTGTGGTCACCGAAGATACACAGTGAGTGAGAAGCTACGGTACGAGCTGATACGTGGAATACTGAAGGCAGCAGCTCACCAGCAATCTTATACATATTGGGGATCATCAGCAAGAGACCCTGTGATGCGGTGAAGGTGCTGGTCAGTGCACCAGCCTGCAGTGAACCGTGAACTGCACCTGCGGCACCAGCCTCAGACTGCATTTCATGTACCAATACGGTGTCGCCGAAGAGGTTCTTGCGACCCTGAGCGGCCCACTCGTCAACATGCTCCGCCATGGGAGATGAAGGAGTGATGGGGTAGATGGCAGCTACCTCGCTGAACATGTAAGCTACGTGTCCGGCACAGGTGTTACCATCCCATGTTACAAATTTCTTTTCCTTTGCCATTGTTTTTTATATATTAAATGTCAATATTGCCTTGTTGTCTCGAGGAGTCGATTTTTTTTCGATGATTCGATGATTCGGTTTTTCGATGATTCTTTATTAATACAAGAATCCGAAGAGCCATAGGGGAATCTGCTTGTCGTGACCCTTGTTGATGCCACTGCGCACGTAGAACACGTCGCCCGAGAAGCGGTGAGGCTCCTCGTTGCAGAGGCGGAAGCGCTTGTTGTCGACATAGAATCCACAGCTGCGGTCGCCGGCTGCCACATTGTGCAGCGAGCACAGGTTCTGCTGGAAGAATGTGTCCATCAGCATCTCCTCGTCGTTGAAGCGGGGGAAGATGGCGAAAAGCAGGTTGGTGTTGTGCAGGGTGATGCGTGCAGGCTTCTTGGCCGACATCTCGCCCTTGCGGTAAATCATATTGATAAGGCGCGCGTCGGAGAGGAACTTGAAGTAGTTCATCACCGTAGCACGACTGGTCTGTACGTCGGTGGCCAGTTGGCTGACGTTGGGAGCAGAGGGTCCCGCTACAGCCAAGAGGTAGAGAAGCTTCTTGAGTTTGTTGAGATATTTCAACTCAATCTGCTGGATGAGCAGGATATCCACCTCGACCATCATATTCATGGTCTTCAGCAGGTTCTCGCTGAAGTTGGTCTGTTCCAGGAAGAATGGGTAGTAGCCATGCTTCAGATAGGCTCGCATGTGGTCGAGCGGCTGTACTTGGCGCAAGATGTTGGCTGCAATCATCTCGTGGCGATCCAGGATGTCTTGCAGTGAGTATGAAGACAGGCTAAGGCCGGTGCGGAGGTTGATGAACTCACGTAGTGAGAATCCTTTCAGGTGGTAGGATGTACAGATGCCGTTCAGCTCGGGATTCTCCTCTTTGAGGCGCATCACGCTACTTCCGGTGAAGACAATCTTCAGTCCCGGGAACTTCTCGTAGCAGTTGCGTAGCTCGCTGGCCCATTCGGGCAATTTGTACACCTGGTCGATGAGCAGCACCTGACCTCCGTTGCGGTGGAAGTCTCCTGCGAAATCGCAGAGGCTCCTGCCCTGGAAGTAGAAGTTGTTCATGTTGATATACAAGCACTTGCGGTCGTTGATACTGAAGTGCTCACGCGCGTATTGCAACAGGAATGTGGTTTTACCCACACCGCGCGATCCCTTGATGCCGATCAATCTGTCGTTCCAGTTAATCTCATCCATGAGGGCCCTCCTGACGGGAGCTTGTGTATGCTCCACGAGGTAGGCGTGTGTCTTAAAAAAGGCTTCCATTTATTGTTTTTACTGCAGTTAACGCTGCAAAATTACAAAAAATATGCGAAATTGCAAAGCCGAGATAGCAAAATTTTAAAAAAATGATATTTTTTAGGTTTGCTTAAAAGTGCAGGAAGGGGTACGCGGAAATGGGTCTGATCACTATTTTGTCGTGATTTTTATATTCTTTCTTTCTCTGCCTTTCCAGAGGAAGAAAAGGATGGTGAGCAATGCCGAGAGTGCCACTCCTATGCCGATGCCCAGGGCGGCCGACAGCTGGAATCCTTCGGGAGCCACGATGATGTAGCTGGTGCAGACGGTGGTCATGAACAGGGCAGGGATGAGGGTTATCCAATAGCACTTCTCCTTGCGTGCCAGCCATACGGTGAGCGACCAGAAGGTGAACACTGACAGCGTCTGGTTGAACCATGCGAAGTAACGCCAGATGACGTTGAAGTCGATAAACATCAATACGATACAGATGGCGAAGATAGGCAGGCACAGCAGCAGGCGCTTGATGATCTTGTTCTGCTTTATCTTCATGAAGTCGGCAGCGATGAGGCGCGCGCAGCGCAAGGCCGTATCGCCCGAGGTGAGGGGAGCTGCCACAACGCCCAGGATGGCCAGCAACGCACCTATGCTGCCCAGCCACGAGTGGCATATCTTGTTGACGATGATGCCAGGGTTGGCTTTGCCGGTATTGGGGTCTATCATGGCATTGGCCAGTTTCTCGTATACGGTGTCACCGTCTACGTCCAGCGTTCCGGCAAACTTGATGGCTGCGGCAGCCCATATCAGAGCCACCAGTCCCTCGGCAATCATGGCGCCGTAGAACACACGCTGTCCCATCCTCTCGTTCTTGATGCAGCGTGCCATCATGGGACTCTGCGTGGCGTGGAATCCGCTCACGGCTCCGCAGGCAATGGTGATGCACAGTCCGGGGAAGATGGATATGCTGTTGGGGTTGGGGTGGTGGTTGCTGAAGGCATCTGTTATCTCGGGCATGCCTCCCTCATACAGGATGATTCCGCCAAAGACACCTGCAGCCATGATGAGCAGAGCCAGTCCGAAGACGGGATAGATGCGGCCGATGAGCTTGTCGATGGGCAGCAGGGTGGCCAGTATGTAGTAGGCAAAGATGATGCCCGTCCAGATGTACACCGGGTTGCCGCTGCCCCATATCGTCCAGCTGTCGGTCATGTTGCCCAGCAGCGTGGCAGGGGTCTGTGCGAAGACCGTGCCGACAAGAATCATCAGCACCAGCGAGAGGATGCGCATGCACAGTCGTGCCGTGCCTCCCAGCTCGTCGCCCACAATCTCGGGCAGCGATGCTCCGCCTTTGCGTATCGACACCATTCCGCCCAGGAAGTCATGTACGGCGCCTCCGAAGATGCATCCCAGCACAATCCACAGGTAGGCAGCCGGGCCGTACAGTATACCCAGTATGGCACCGAAGATAGGGCCCGTTCCGGCTATGTTGAGGAACTGGATGAGGAACACCTTCCAGGTGGCCATGGGCATGTAGTCCACGCCGTCGGCCATGGTGTGGCAGGGCGTCGGTCTGTCGGCATCCACGCCGAAGACCTTGGCCACGAACGTGCCGTACACGAAATATGCTAAAATGAGAAGCAGCAGAGCAACAACAAATGTAATCATGAAATAAAACCTTTTTTTACCTTGTTCGCGAAACTAATACCTTGTTCTGAATTTCAGAATCGGCGGCAAAAGTACTAAAAAGTTCACAAATCGTAATGCATCATGCCGTTTTATTTTGTGATTTTGTGTATTTTTCGTACTTTTGCGGTCAAATTGAAAGAAATATGAAACTGAAAACCTTCAAAAGTTTATATAATATAATGTTTGCGCGCGAGCGTTTTTCTATCAGAATGTCATCCCTGCACACTCTCTGTGTCCTCTCTTTGCTGCTGGCAAGCCTACTGCTGCCCTCCCGCTTGTCGGCCCAGCAGTATGCCGCACCGTTCCCCATACAGAACGGCGTGTCGCAGCAGCTGTATCCCAAGCGCGAGTCGCGTGCCGTGTGGCTCGGCACGGTCTATAGTCTGGACTGGCCTCGCAACAAGGCAACCTCCGATGCCGGACGTGAGAGGCAGAAGAAGGAGCTCTGCGACATGCTGGACAAGCTTAAGTCTATCAATATGAACACTATACTGCTGCAGACGCGTGTTCGCAGCACCACCATCTACCCCTCCGAGATCGAGCCTTGGGATGCATGTCTCACAGGCCGCTACGGACAGGATCCCGGCTACGACCCCCTGCAGTTTGCCGTCGACGAGTGTCATAAGCGCGGCATGGAACTGCATGCGTGGATTGTCACCTTCCCCGTCTACAAGATGGACCAGGCCAAGCAGATGGGCAGCACGGGTCTGCATGTCAAGCATCCCGAGCTGGTGAAGAAGCATGGCGAGCAGTATTACCTCGACCCCGGCATCCCCGGCACGGAAGACTATCTCGTGAAGGTATGCTCCGAGATCGTCTCGAAGTACGATGTCGACGGCATCCACTTCGACTATGTGCGCTATCCCGAAAAGGCTGCTACCTTTGCCGATGCCGACACATACGCCAAGTACGGCAAAGGACAGAACAAGGCACAGTGGCGTCGCGACAATGTGACGCGGGTGGTGCGCGCCATCTACAAGCGTGTGCATGAGCTGAAGCCGTGGATTCGTGTGTCGAGCAGTCCTGTGGGCAAGTACCGCGATGTCAGCCGTTTCTCGTCGAAGGGCTGGAACTGCTACGATGCCGTGCATCAGGATGCTCAGGGCTGGCTGCGCGAGGGCATTCACGACGCACTCTATCCCATGATGTATTTCAAGGGCGACCACTTCTATCCCTTTGCTGCCGACTGGAGCGAGAAGACCTACGGACGTATCAATGCACCCGGTCTCGGTGCCTACCTTATGGCCGGCAAGGAGCGTAACTGGCCTCTGAGCGACGTTACCAACGAGCTCTATTACCTGCGTGCCCTTGGCCTCAGCGGACAGTGCTATTTCCGTGCACAGAACCTGACGGATAACACCAAGGGACTCTATGACTTCCTGCACGACACCTTCTATGCCCACCCCGCACTCACACCCGCTGCCACCTGGCTCGACAGCATAGCACCCTCGTCGCCCACCAATTTCCGCACCGAGAAACTGGCCAATGGCATGGCTCGCCTCACCTGGGATCCCTGCACCGACAACGTCCAGGCCGGCGGTGTCCGCTATAACGTCTATGTCAGCCGCAGCTATCCTGTCGATGCCACCAAGGCCGAGAACCTCGTCGCCATGGCCCTGCAGGAACCCTCTTACACCTACAACCCTAAGTGGACCGAGCAGTACGGCTATCATATCCTCGTCACCGCCATGGACCGTTTCGGCAACGAGAGTAAGATCGAGGAGGTGAAGTCTGGCCAGAACTTCGATGCCGATTTCGCACAGCGTGCCGAGCGTTATGGCTGTGTCAAGGCAGACGCAAAGGGCAATGTGTCGTTGCCCGAGAGCAATGCCGAATACTATGCCGTGACCGATCTCCAGGGCCGCATCCTCCTCACGGGCAGGTACACCAACGTGATCAACATCTCCCCACTGCCCTCCGGCTGGTACCTAGTGCGCACCCTCAACAAGTCCGGCCTGTCGCACGTAGTGCAAAAGGTCTGGAAGAAAAATCCTTTAGTCAATTCATAATTCATAATTCATAATTCATAATTCCTAATTAGTCTGCGCTTGGGCAATTCCTAATTCCTAATTCCTAATTCCTAATTCCTAATTAGTCTGCGCTTGGACAATTCCTAATTCCTAATTCCTAATTCCTAATTCCTAATTGGCTGACGCCTAAACAACCATGTCTCGTTTATCATCCATTCTATTATCCGCTTTTGCCATTCCCATGGCATTGAGTATGTCATCCTGCCAGCAGTCCACTGCCAAGGAAGTGCAGTCTGTCGAAATCGCTGACACGCAGGACAGTGAGGCTGCCGTTCAGGCCGTCGCCGACGAACCCGCCAAGACTATCACCATGGCCTTCACGGGCGACATCCTGATGGGCACCAATCTGCCCGACAGCAGTTATATCACCCGCGACCGTGGTCGTTCGCTCTTTGCCGACTGCGACTCCATCATCCGCAGTGCCGACCTTGCCATTGGCAATCTCGAGGGAGCCTGCTACTACGGCACCAAGGCTGAGATAACCAAAAATATCTCCTCTGGCAAATGCTTCGTCTTCCGTATGCCTGGCGACCACGCACAACGTCTCGTCGATGCGGGCTTCGATGCCGTGGGCATTGCCAACAACCATGCCGGCGACTGCGGAGCAACCGGACGCCGTCTCACCCAGGAGAACCTCCGCAACGTAGGCATTGCCTTCAGCGGTCAGAAGGGTGGGGCCGAGGAGGCTTACGTAGAGCGCAATGGCGTCAAGTACGGCTATCTGGCCTTTGCTGCGTCGTGCGGCAACACCAACGACATGAACAACGCTGCTGCCCGCGATGCACTCATCAAGAAGATGCGTCCGCAGTGCGACATCCTGGTTGTCAGCTTCCATGGCGGAGCCGAGGGCACCTCTGCCTGCCACGTCCCCTTCAAGTCCGAAACCTTCTACGGCGAGAACCGTGGCGACGTGCATAAGTTCGCCCACGAGTGTATCGATCAGGGTGTCGACATCGTCATCGGTCACGGTCCCCATGTGCCCCGTGCCGTCGAACTCTATAACGGGCATTTCATCGCCTACAGCCTCGGTAACTTCTGTGCTCCCTTCCGCATGAGCATCGCCGGTGCCACAGGTCTCGCACCCCTGCTCTGCGTGCAGCTCGATGCCAAGACGGGCGAGTTCCAGTCAGGCAAGATACACTCCCTGAAGCAGGTCAAGGGTGTCGGTCCACGTCTCGACGCCACCTGTGCCGCAGCCCGCAATATCGGCACCCTCACCAAGCAGGACTTCCCCAATGGAAAGCTTGTGGTGGAGGATGACGGAACGATAACAATGAAATAATTCATGATCTTGAGTTAATGCAATGCATTATCACTGCGCAGCCAATTATGACTGCGCAGCTTGATGAAACGCATGTCGAATAATTATGTACAATGCATTATCACTGCGCAGCCAATTATGAATTGTGAATTATGAATTATGAATTGTGAATTATGAATTGTCCAAGCGCAGCCTAATTATGAATTATGAATTAAGAATTATGAATTAACAAAAGTGCTTCTCTACTACTTCAATCCCGACAACGATATGGCACTGGCCAGTGGCGAGGCGGGTTATACGCCTCCAGCCTCCATCCAGCGCATGATGCACAACACCATGCTGCTTCCTACATGCTGGGCGCAGCCTGGCGATGGCGTGCTCACCGACGATGGTGTCTGGATTGTTGAGCAGCCGGCACCGCGGGCTGAGTTGTGGTCGGAGCATGTCGAAACAGGAAAGGGGCATCTTGTACCCTTGTCCGACATACTTGCCGCTGTCACCGAGATACGTCCTTGGGGCTGGAGTCCTGCCGCCCGCCATCGCCTGCGTCGTTGGGGTGTTCCCGATGACCTTTTGCCTACCGACGAACAGTTGCGCGAGATACGTCGCCTTAGCAGCCGTCAGCAGGCCGTCGAACTCCTCTCGCAGCTCGTCCCGCTCGACAGCCGTCTGTGTGGCGAGTCCATCTTCTGCCTGGACGATGAAGCCGTGATGCAAGCCCTGCAACGCTGGTCGCGCACCATCCTCAAGGCCCCCTGGAGCGGTAGCGGCAAGGGCATTCGCTACGGACAAGGCGGGCGCGAAGACACCCTCATGGGCTGGTGCCGTCGCATCATCAAGAGTCAGGGTGGGGTAGTCGTCGAACCCCTCTACGACAAGCTTCACGACTTCGCCATGGAGTTCTGGAGCGATGGTGGTGGATGCGTTACCTATCGCGGCCTCTCCCTCTTCGCCACCCATCCCAACGGCGCGTATGCCGGCAACCGTCTGTGGCCCGAGCAGCAGAAGCGGCAGTGGCTGCAGCAGTACGTTGCCGATGACCTTTTCGACTTGATACGTAGTCAGTTGGAGAAGCACCTCGCCCAGCTCATCGCCACCACCTACCGTGGTCCGCTAGGTGTTGACATGATGCTGCTGGCCGACGGCACCGTGCATCCGTGCGTAGAGATCAATTTGAGGATGACGATGGGGTATGCTTCACTCCTTTAGCCCCATCGTCCAAGTCCTCTACCTTTAGCCCTATCGGCTGACACGCTTCAACAGGCGTCCATTGGCGTCGTAGAGTTCTACGACGGAGATTATTCTGCGTCCATACGTGCGACTGAGTTCTGCCGATTTCGTTTCTGCCAGTTGGGTGATGAGGTTGTAGTAGAAGTCATAATAGGTATACGAGGGGTCGACGATCTGGAACTGTGCCAGGGCCGTATTGTCATCTTTCCACATACCGCGCACCATGCGGCAGGGATTGGTGTAAAGGCATCCCAGTGCAGCTGCATCCCAGTTTATGCCACGCATCATGACGTCGTTTGAATAGTCGGTGTTGCGAGCGTTTGATGTGGTGCTGGAACGGCGATTGCTGTTGCCTGACACGCCACACTTTCTGCAGTGGCACGAATGGCCCACATTGTTCGTGTATATCTCGTTGCACATAGCACATCGATGCAGTGTCACGCTTCCGTAGTAGACGGCTGGAGCGTTGTATATGCCGGTGCCGCGACACCATGGGCAAGTTCCAGCAAAGGATGATGTAGAGAATGAGACGAGCATCAGGAGGATAAACATAAGCTTTTTCATCAGTGTATGTGCTGGTTCGTGTCGCACCCAACTTTTAATTGTTTTGTCGTTTTCTGAAAATATAGAGTTCACAAGTAATTCAATTCTATCAGTGAGGGTGAAAAAATGTGTGATGGTATTATTCTATTATGTCTGTACCATTGATGTGCCAGAAAAGCACTACCTTGCAAGCTAACGAACTATAATGTAGAGATATTTACACTTGGTATATAAAATCTCGCGCGTACGCACGCGCAGGAAAAAATTAAAAATTGCCTCCACCCTCCACTTTTCTTGTATTTGATTATGATACAATGGGTTATTGTGGTGGAGGTACATATTTCTCCTCCACTATTTTGGGCTAAAACTAGGAAAAATACGTGTTTTTTATTGTCGTTTGTACATTTAGTAAGTCAATCGCCGTCAAATTGCCAAAATAAAATTATCATACATTGCAAGACAAGAAACATAATCTCGATAGGGAAAAAAGACAAAACCGCAGCGCTCTTCGACCATTACCGCAGCGTTCTTCAATTATTACTGCTGCGATCTCTAACCGTCCAGCCTAGGTTGGACGGTTGAAAACCGCTGCGGTTTTGAAATGAAATCGCTGCGATAACGAACCGTCCAACCTAGGCTGGACGGTTAAGTCGTGCTGCATGAAAAATTTGTCGGTGCTGCATCATTAACACAAAACCGCAGCAATA
>JAGHUS010000180.1 GCA_018064685.1 Bacteroidales bacterium
CACCGCATCTAACTCCTCCTCGCCCGGCACTTGTGCTGAGCTTTTTAGAAGCAAGAGAGAGGCTTGGAGAGGGACTTCTATGTCCTTGTTATGTATAATCGGGGGGGTAATGCAAGTGATTTAGTTTCAAGTAATTACAGCGAGCTATATAGCCTGCTACGGGCACTCTATGTGAGTGTCGGTAGCAGGCTTTTTCGTGTTTATAATATTTCCAAACAATAATCAATTTATTCACTAATTTCACAACAACATGAAGAAGTTTTTACTTTCTTTCATCTTGTCGGTAGCGGCATTTGCTCCAAGCTATGCAGATGGTTACACTGGCGTTCTGGTGGATAACGGAACGCAGAAGACGTACTATCTGTTCTCGGAGCAGCCTACCGTCAGGTATCAGCAGGTAGAGGGCGTGATGAACGCATGCCTCTACGCTGAGGGAGGAGAAACTCCCGTAGTCAGCGTTCCATTGCAGAATGGAGCGAAGTTAACAGTCAGCTATGATGCCTTCGTGCGCGTCAACCTCAACAGCGAGGGCTATGCCACCTTCTCTGCCAAGGACGCATCGCTCATCGCAACTGAGGGCGTAACAGCTTACAAGGCAGCAGTCGATGGTGAACTCATCACCCTTACTGCACTTGAGGGTAACATCCCTGCGACAACAGGTGTGCTGCTCTATGGCGAGACACCCAACACCAAGGTCAACCTGCCCGTTGCAACTACTGGCACTGCTGCCGACGTGGAAGGCAACAGCTTGTTGGCAACAACCCTTGCTGATGGCTCATTGGCAGAAATGGGAGCAAATGTCTGGGCACTTGGTGATGGCAATGAGTTCCTTCACTACACAGGCGATGCATTCATCCACAACCGCGCTTATCTTGTTCATGCGCAGCCTGCCGGTGCAAAGGCTATGCGCATGGTCTTTGCAGAGGGTGAAACAACAGGTCTTGACAATATTGTCAGCAAGGAATTATCACGCGATGGCAAGTTCCTTGAGGGTGGAAACATCGTAATCATCAAGAACGGCAAGAAGTATAACGTTGCAGGTCAGGTAATCAAGTAATCATATAAAACTGTACGACAATGAAAAAGCAATACACAACACCAGAGGTGAATGTTGTCAAGGTTAATCCAACCGAGATCATCTGCACAAGTGCAAGTTTCGGTGATGGTGATACGCCTATCATGCACGCAAAAGGTCGCAGAGGTTTTGACTTTGATGATGACCTCTGGGACGAATAAAGTGACAGACAAACAACAGTTTAACAAACATAAAACAAAGAACATAGAACAATGAAAAAGATATTATTTTCGCTCGTGGCACTCGTGTGCAGCATGAGCATGAACGCCCAGGTCATGAAAGTTATGAAGGGCAATACAGTTGTAGCAACTTACAAAGCCTCTCAGGCAGACAACGTAGTGTTTGAAGAGGCACCTATACTTGGAAAAACCGGCACAGCCAAGGCAACAATCGGCGGTAGCGAAGTTGATGTAAACTGGGTACAGCTTTGGGAGAATGGTCCAAGATTCGCAGTGTATAACGTAGGTGTAACAGACAGCAAAGCAGAGAGCTACGGCGGCCATTACGCATGGGGTGGAAGTAATAATGAGTCAACTTTTGATCAAAACACTGGCACTACAGACTTAACAGGTGATAGTGATACAGCCACGAAGCTCTGGGGCAGCAACTGGCGCATGCCGACCAAGGATGAACTACAGAACCTTAATACCTATTGTGATCAAGAGTGGACAAACAACTATAATGACACAAATGTAAAGGGTAGAATCTTCAAGGGCAAAGGTGATTACGCATCTAAGAGTGTGTTCCTTCCTGCTGCTGGTCGGTTCGATGGCAGCCACGTCACGGACGTTGGCACTGAAGGCTACTACTGGTCTTCTACGCCTTCTGGCAGCCTCAACGCGGAGTACCTGTACTTCGTCTCGGGCTACGCTTACGTGCTCGTCAGCAGCCGCCACTTTGGCTGCTCTGTGCGCGCTGTGCTTGCTGAGTAATAATCAGTCGCTTCATTTCATAGCGATGAATAAGAAGGATTAATATCCTTCCCTGAATATTCGAGAGGAAATCACGGTGTGGTTTCCTTCTCAATTTTTACTATACACAATCCCGGTTTTCCCAATCTGGATATTGGAGTTGAGAAGAAGTAACAAAAAAGCCCAACCCGAAGGCTGAGCTTGTATAGTTTTTGTACAGGATTTATTCCCTGAAGTCAATTGTAGTGGATGATGGTGTCTGGAATGAAAAGGTGG
>JAGHUS010000144.1 GCA_018064685.1 Bacteroidales bacterium
TCATCGATAATACAGAAAATTTCAGTAATTTTGTCCTTGGTAATCATAGCGGTATTCTTTAGTTTCCTTGTTTTGTGGATATTACAAAGTTACTAAAAATGCCGCTATTTGCCAAATATTCAGATAGTTATATTCGTTAAACTATCTTAAAGCAAAGACCTTCCTTATCCCGAACTGGGGTATTATAATTGCCCCAAAATATCACACGAAGACACGAAGGACACGAAGTGACTATCTCGATAAAGAGAAAAGAATCTTCGTTAACTTCGTGTCTTCGTGTGAGAAAACCTCACGCATTAGCTGTAACCTTCTCCTTCAGGAAGCGGCCGGTGTAGCTTTCTTGGCATTGGGCTACCTGCTCGGGTGTGCCGCTGCATACTAGCTGTCCGCCCTTGTTGCCTCCTTCGGGACCGAGGTCGATGACGTGGTCGGCACACTTGATGATGTCCATGTTGTGCTCGATGATGAGCAGGGTGTGACCACGCTGGATGAGGGCCTCGAAGGCTGTGAGCAGCTTCTTGATGTCGTGGAAGTGCAGACCTGTTGTGGGTTCGTCGAAGATGAAGATGGTGGGTTCCTGTTTCTCCAATCCCAGATAATAGGCCAGCTTGACGCGTTGGTTTTCGCCTCCCGAGAGGGTGTTGCTGGTTTGTCCCAGTTTGATATAGCCCAGTCCGACGTTCTGGAGAGGCTTTAGTCGGTTGACAATCTTCTTTTGTTTGTGTTCGGTGAAGAACTCTATGGCCTGGTTGATGGTCATGTTGAGTATGTCGTAGACGTTCTGTCCCTCGTAGCGTACCTCGAGCAGGTCGCTCTTGAAGCGGTGACCGTGGCATGAGGGGCACTCCAGTATGAGGTCGGCCATGAACTGCATCTCGACGGTGATATGTCCGTCGCCCTTACACTCCTCGCATCGTCCGCCCTCGGTGTTGAACGAGAAGTGGGCGGGGCCGTAGTCCATCTGCTGTGCCAGGGGTTGTGCGGCAAAGAGCTTGCGTATCTCGTCCCATGCCTTGACGTAGGTGACGGGATTGGAACGTGATGACTTGCCTATGGGGTTCTGGTCGATGAACTCAATACTCTTCACGCTCTTCGTGCAGCCCTCCAAGCCTCGGAACTCACCGGGACGGTCGGCAACCTCGTCTAGACTGCGCTTCATGGCGTTGTAGAAGATGTCGCGCACGAGACTGGACTTGCCACTGCCGCTCACACCGGTAACCACCGTCATGACGTTGAGCGGTATCTCCACGTCAATTCCCTTGAGGTTGTTGGCACGTGCGCCACGCACCCAGATGCTCTGGTTCCAGGGACGACGGGAAGTGGGTACGGGGATGGTGTCGGCGCCCGAGAGGAAGTTGAGGGTGTGGGAGTTCATAGTGCGCGGTTCGTGGTTGTCCGACTGCGTCTCATCAAGCTTCGCAGTCATAGTTGGGGTGTCCGCACTCTGCACTTCTCCTTGCCATACCACCTGTCCTCCCAGTCGGCCGGCGTCGGGACCTATGTCGATGATCCAGTCGGCAGCGCGCATTATCTCCTCGTCGTGCTCGACGACAACGACAGTGTTGCCAAGGTCGCGCAACTGCTTCAGTACCTTGATGAGGCGGTCGGTGTCGCGGCTGTGTAGTCCGATGCTGGGTTCGTCCAGTATGTAGAGGCTGCCCACAAGGCTGCTGCCAAGCGAGGTGGCCAGATTGATGCGCTGACTCTCGCCGCCCGACAGCGAGTTGCTGAGACGGTTGAGGGTGAGATAGCCCAGTCCGACGTCGAGCATGAACTGCAGGCGGTTGCGTATCTCGACCAGTATGCGCGAGGCTACCTGCTGCTCGTGTTCGGTGAGCTGGTTCTCGATATCGTCGATGAGAGGCAGGAGTTGTGCCACGGGCAGGTCGACCAGTTGGGTGATGGTGTGCCCGGCAATGCGTACGTAGTTGGCCTCGGGGCGCAGGCGTGTGCCGTGGCATGTGGGACAGAGCGTCTTACCACGATAGCGGGCCAGCATCACACGGTTCTGTATCTTGTACTGACCCTGCTTCAGGAATTCGAAGAAGGCGTTGATACTCATCAGTCCCCACTCGCGCTCGTCGTGATGAAGCGTCCATTCAGCCGGTACGTCGACCGTCACGCCGCCCAGCTTTACACTTTTTACTTTTTGTGTGGTTGCTGAGCTTGCCGAAGTATCGCTTGCCGTAGGCACGCCGTGCCACAGCCAGTCCTTCTCGCTCTGCGTCAGTTCGAAGTATGGTTTGTGGATAGGGAATCCGCGTTCGGCATTGAAGTTTATGAACCAGTTCTTCCACTCGCTCATCTTCTCGCCACGCCAGCACACCACAGCACCCTGATACAGACTGAGCGATGAGTTGGGGATGACGAGTTGCTCGTCGATGCCCACGATGCGTCCGAAGCCCTCGCACTCGGGACATGCTCCGACGGGCGAGTTGAAGGCGAAGAGGTTGTCGGAGGGCTCGTTGAAGGTCATGCCGTCGGCCTCGAAGCGGGTGGAGAAGGTGTCCTCCTGACCGGTGCTGAGCCAATGGAGCGTCATCTCGCCGTCGCCCTCGTAGAAGGCTGTCTCGCTGCTGTCGGTGAGGCGTGAGAGGGTGTCCTTCTCGCTGCTCGACTTGAGACGGTCCACCACCAGCCTGACATTGTCGCCCTCGTTGGGCGTGTAGTCCTCGATGGCTATGACCTCGTTGTTGACAAACAGACGGGTGAAGCCGTTCTGTATGAGCATGTCGTACCTCATCCTGGGACGGCAGAGCACCATGAAGCGTTCGCCCTCGGGGTGTGAGAGCATGCACTGTATGACGTCCTCGGTGGTGTGCTTCTTCACCTCCTGTCCGCTGATGGGCGAGAAGGTGCGTCCCACACGTGCAAAGAGCAGGCGTAGGTATTCGTATATCTCGGTCGAAGTGCCGACGGTGCTGCGAGGGTTGCGACTGGTGACCTTTTGCTCGATGGCGATAGCTGGCGGGATGCCCTTGATGAAGTCGCATTCGGGCTTGCTCATACGTCCCAGGAACATACGGGCATACGAGCTCAGACTCTCGACGTAGCGACGCTGGCCCTCGGCATAGAGCGTGTCGAAGGCGAGGCTTGACTTACCACTGCCGCTGACACCGGTGATGACGACGAGTTTGTTGCGCGGTATCTCCAGACTGATATTTTTGAGGTTGTTGACGCGTGCGCCTTGAATCTTGATGCTATCTTTCATTATTATAGTACTACTTTAAACTTTCAACTAAACCACTGCTCTACACTCTAAACTCTACACTTTCCACTTTCCACTCCCCAACTACTCTACACCCTACACTCTACACTCTACACTTTCCTCTCCCCAACTACTCTACACTCTAAACTCTAAACTGATCACAGGAATGCGTATTTGCAAATGAAGAGCAAGGCAAGGATAATCATGCCAATGTTCAAGTCCTTATAATGACCGCTGCAGATATGAAGCAATACCCAAGTGATAAGTCCCATTAGAATACCATCCGAGATGGAGTAGGTGAGAGGCATAAATGCGATGCAGACGAAACAAGGAATGGCTGTGAGATAGTTGGAGAAGTCGATATTTCGAATATCGTGCATCATCATGACTCCTACAAGAACCAAGGCTGGTGCTGTGGCTTGTGCGGGAATGGCTAGGAACAAAGGTGCCAAGAACAAGGCTAATGCAAAGCAGATGGCAGAGGTGAAAGAAGTGAGACCGCTACGACCACCCACATTCACTCCCGAAGCACTCTCCACATACGTGGTGACGGTTGAGGTACCCAGTATTGCACCAAGAGTTGTGCCAATGGCATCGGCCATAAAGGCATCCTTCAGACGGGGTATGTTGCCCTGCTCGTCCACCATGCCCGCGCGGTTGCTGACACCAATGAGTGTGCCGATGGTGTCGAACATGTCGATGAAGAGGAATGTGAGCACGCAGATGGCCATGTCGACGCTCAGAATCTGTGTCCACTCGAATTTACAGAATACGGGGGCAAGGCTGGGGGGCATGCTGACTACCGTGTCAAAGTGAGTCACCTGAAGAGGGATGCCCACGATGGTAGTAACGAGGATGCCGATAAGTAGTGCGCCGGTGACCTTTCGAACAAGCAGTACTGCGCTGAGCAGAATACCAAAACAAGCCAACAGTACGGTAGAGTCGTGAAGGTCGCCCAAACTTACAAGTGTGGCTGAGTTGCTGGTTATGATGCCTGCATTCTTTAGGCCGATAAAGGCAATGAAGAGGCCGATGCCTGGCGAGATGGAACGACGCAACAATAGAGGCATGGAGTCAACAATCTTTTGACGCAGTCCCGTGAGGGTGAGCAGGATAAAGATGAGACCTTCAACGAATACCGCTGTAAGCGCAAACTGCCATGTGTAGCCCATGGTGAGGACGATGGTGTAGGCAAAGAATGCGTTGAGACCCATACCGGGTGCTAGGGCGAAAGGCAGTTTGGCATAGACTGCCATCACGAGGGTGGCCACTACGGCAGATATTACTGTAGCCGTAAATACTGCGCCACTATCCATACCGGCATCACCCAGGATGCTGGGGTTGACAGCCAGGATGTAGGCCATGGTAAGGAACGTGGTGATGCCGCCCATTAGCTCTTTCTTCATTGTCATGGTTCCCTTGTCGAAACCGAATAATTTCTTCAGCATATTATGAATTGTGAATTATGCAGTATGAATTATACATTGTGAATTGTGCATTGTCAGAAGGTGTACTTCACAGCCAAGGTGGGGTTGAAATAGAAGCTGCGGTCGGGGTCACCCCAAATGAAATCGTTACTGATCTCCCACTCGGTACCGACGCTCAGCTTGTTGTTTTGGCGGTCCTTGCCATACACGTTGAACCAGAATTGGGGCTCGGTCAGGAAGACGAGACCCTTGTCGGCCTTGTAGGGACGATAGCCGTACCACAAGTCGGCAAAGCCGCTGAACGTGCATAGTCCCTCGGCAAAGGTTACGCCCCATACGGGAGTGAGCTGGAAACTGGCATGTGCATCGTTGAATTGGCTCTTGAAGAACTGCTTGTAGAGTACCTGCAACGTGAACGTTTTGCTGAAATTGTCGCTGTGCCACTGCCATGCGGGACCCAGCAGGGCTGCCTGTTGGAACGAACTGCCGTTGTTCAATCCACCATCGTACTCGATATGTGCGGTAAGGCTATGATTGGGTTTCTTGAACTTCAGGAAGGTAAAGTCGCGTCCCATCTCCCAGTATGCGCCGATAGCCCCTTGGTTAGCATCGCCCTTACCACGGTAATCCATATCGATGAACAGATAGGTGGAGCCTAATTTGTCAGCTTTGAAATACTCGGCTGTTACAGTGAATAGTTGTCTGCCTGCCTCTGCGTCAGGGTTGGTGGCGCGGCCAAGGTCATAATGCAACTGTAGGTTGAACTGCGCGTGTGCAGCAACTGCAACGAGTAACATTGCAGGTAGCAAAAAGAACTTTTTCATTTTTGTTTGTTATTTAGTCGATAATTTGACATTTCGTTAATTCGATATTTCGTTTATTTGATACTTCGGGTGGTCGATTTTTCGATGAACCACTTTGAGTCAGATCTTGTCTCCGTACATAAGGTCACCAGCGTCACCCAAGCCGGGCACGATGTACTTGTGCTCGTTGAGGATGGGATCGATGGCACCGCATACCAATACGACATCGTCGCTAGGGAAGACCTTCTGCAAATAGTCTACGCCACTTTGTGCAGCGATGACGCAGGCCATAACCAAACGTCGAGGTGTACCTTTTGTCTTGAGTGCCTCGTAGGCCAGTTCGAGGCTACCGCCAGTGGCCAGCATAGGGTCGACAAGGATGAGTGTCTTGCCATCGAGCGAGGGAGAAGCGCAATATTCCACTTTGATGCCTACCTCGTTCATCTCGCGATCCTTATAATAACGGTAAGCCGACACGAAGGCGTTTCCAGCCTCGTCGAAGATGTCGAGGAAAGCTTGGTGGAGGGGAAGACCGGCGCGGAAGACGGTGCCGATGACAACATCATCATCGTAGGTGTTGATGGCGCACTTGTCGAGCGGGGTCTGGATGGTCTTCTCGCTGTACGTCAGTGACTTGCTTATTTCGTAAGCCTCTACGTGTCCGATGCGCACGATGTTCTGGCGGAAGCGCATACGGTCGTTCTGCACATCGATGCTGCGCAGTTCGCTCATATATTTGTTCAGTACGCTGTTGCTTTTACTTAAATCTATTACTTTCATGGTTTTATAGTATTTGAATGGTTAAATTTGATCTTTGATGTCTATCTTTGCCTTTCCGTTGAAGCTCTTGACCTTCATTCCAAGTTTCTCGGGTAAGATTGCATTGAGTATTACCCCCACAAGGGCTGCAATGGCAAGACCGGAGAGATGGATATTGCCGATGGCGATGGCATCGTTGGCTCCATACTTGATGCCAATGGATAGTACCAGGATGAGTGCGGCGACAAAGACGTTACGCGAACTTGCCAGATCGACATGCGACTCAACCAGATTGCGTACACCCACTGATGATATCATTCCATAGAGAATCAGGCTCACACCACCTATGGTAGCAGCGGGCATCAGACCAATGATGCAGGCGAACTTGGGGCAAAAACTCAGCAGAATGCTAAAGACTGCTGCCAAACGGATGACGGCGGGGTCGAACACACGGGTGAGGTTGAGTACACCTGTGTTTTCACCATAAGTGGTGTTGGCAGGTGCTCCGAATGCACTGGCCAGGGCGGTAGCAAGACCATCGCCGATGAGGGTGCGATGCAGCCCCGGCTTGCTGAGGTAGTCCTTTCCCACGGTTGAAGAAATGGCACACATATCGCCGATATGCTCCATGATGGTAGCGAAGGCGATGGGTACGATGGCTATGATGCTGCTTAGCATAAATGTACTGTCGTAGTTGTCGAAGATGGCCAGCATACTGCTCTCGCGGCTGATGGGTAGTCCGAACCAATCTGCTTCGGCCACGGGGGCGAAGTCTACCTCGCCCATAGCAGCAGCCGTAGCGTATGATACAACCACACCCAACAGAATGGGGATAATCTTAATGACTCCTCTTCCCCATACGCTCGAGATGATGATGGTGGCAATGGCAATGATGGCCAGCAGCCAGTTGCTGGTGCAGTTGCCAATGGCAGAACCAGACAAGGTGAGACCGATGGCAATGACCATAGGACCCGTTACCACGGGCGGGAAGAAACGCAGTATCTTGCCCGTACCAAAACTCTTGATCAAAGCGGCCATAATGAAATAGCAGAGCCCGGCACAAAGCACACCGAAGCAAGCGTAGTCTAGAGCCAGTGTCTCACTCATTCCCATGTCAACTCCCATCTGCTTGACGGATAGATAACCGCCAATGAAGGCAAAGCTGGAACCAAGGAAAGCGGGCACCATTCGTTTTGATACGAGATGAAAGATGAGCGTACCGATACCAGCAAACAGTAGGGTGGTGGATACAGACAAGCCCGTCAGTGCGGGTACGAGAATAGTGGCACCGAACATAGCAAACAGATGCTGGATGCCGAGGATGGTAAATTTGCCATACCCTAGTTGACGTGCGTCATGCACGCCTTCTTGTGGTTTGAATTCCATAGCTTTATTTGTGTTTTGCTTGTTTGTCTGATTCCTTTTCTTTGGGTAATACAAGATTGAGAATGACAGCCAGCAGGAAGACTACGGCTACGCAGTTCTCTGCAAAGACGGTCTGTATGATCTGTGGGAAGATGGAGAACATCTGCGAGGCCTGTGTGAAGCCCAGTCCGATGCAGAGTGAGAGGCTTACAATAATCATGTTGCGATTGCTGAAGCCGCTCTTGGCCAGCATGCCGAAGCCGGCAAACATGATGCTTCCGAACATCATGATGGTGCAGCCGCCCAGTACGCATTGCGGGATGGTGGTGAGCAAGGTGCCGACAGCGGGGAAAAAGCCTCCCAGGATCATGATGGCAGCTCCGGTGGCAATGGTGAAACGATTGACAACCTTCGACATGGCTGCCAGTCCGACGTTCTGTGAGAAGCTGGTGATGGGTGTGCAGCCAAACAGTGCTGCCAGGCTGCTGACAAAGCCGTCGCATGCTACCGACGAGCCCATCTCTTTCTTGCGAATGGCGCGGTTGAGGGCTCCGGAACATAGGGCGGAGCTGTCGCCGATTGTCTCGGTGGCTGAAACCATGAATACACAGACGATGGCCAGGATGGCATCGAGGTGAAATTCGGGCTTGAAGGGTAGCAGGGTGGGAAAGGATACGATGCCAGCGTGGCTCAGTCCGGAGAAGTCGACCATGCCCATGCAAACAGCGAGGATGTATCCCACGACGAGGCCTACCAGGACAGAGAGCGAACGCAGTATGCCCTTGGCAAAGGCTTGGGTGATGAGGCAGCTCAGCAGGGTGACCGTGCCCACAATCCAGTTCTGCAGACTACCGAAATCGGCCGCATCTTGTCCGCCTGCAAAGCTGTTGGCTCCGATGGGCAGGAGTGAGAAGCCGATGGCTGTGACCACGGTAGCAGCCACGACGTCGGGGATGAGCTTCGTCCACTGGTTGGGGAAGAGTCCTAGCAGACCTTCCATGAGTCCGCCCACGATAACGGCTCCCATGAGCGTGCCCATGCCATAGGCCGAAGCGATGGTGATGGAAAGGGAGAGAAAGGTGAAGCTGATGCCCATGACGATGGGCAGACGTGAACCGATGCGCCAGATGGGATAGAGCTGGACGAGTGTGCCGATACCTGCTATGATCATGCAGTTCTGGATGAGGGCTGCACTGATGTCGGGGCCGAGGTTGACGGCATTGGCCAGAATGATGATGGGCGTGATGTTGGCCACGAACATGGCCAGTACGTGTTGCAGACCGAATGGGATGGCCTGAAGGACGGGCACGCGTCCATCGAGTTGGTAGATGCTACTCTTGTCTTTCATGACATGGAGTTTTTTTCATGTGACTTACTATCCGATTGTGAGGTTGGCACCTTCGAGCGACATTTCGGGCTGGTTGCGGAATCTGACCGTCTGAGTCTGCCAGTCCATGCTCTCGATGATGGCCAGCGATTCCACGCGGTAACCCTCTGCACGCAACCTGCTGCCTCCTTGCTGCTGTCCCTTCTCGATGGCGATGCCGATGCCGGCCACCTCGCCTCCAGCCTGGCGCACCAGGTCGATGAGTGAGTGTGCGGCTTGTCCGTCGGCCAGGAAGTCGTCGACGATGAGTATCTTGTCGGTGGCCGAGAGGTAGGGCTTAGAGATGAAGACATTGTTCATCTTCTTATGCGTGAAGGAGTAGGCCTGCGAGATGTACTTGTCGTCGGTGCAGTTGGCCGTCTCGCTCTTTTTGGCAAATACAACAGGTACGTCGTAGAGGTGGCCCAGAAGGGTGGCGATGGCGATGCCGCTGGCCTCGATGGTGAGCACTTTGTTTACTTCAACGCCATGGAATCGTCGTTTGAACTCATACGCCATCTGGCGCATGATGTCAATGTCAATCTGATGGTTCAGAAAGCTGTCAACCTTCAGGATGTTGCCTTCTTTGATGACACCGTCGCGTAGTATCTTTTCCTCTAGAAAATTCATATTATATTTTTAAGGAATGTAATGTATAATGCAAAATTACGAAAAAAGGTTTAATTGAGCAAATAAATAGGGTTTTCGCACATGCATTTCTTGTTTTTCTGCACGAATAGTTGTATCTTTGCCCAAGAAAACAAACTAACCCAGTACAGATAATGAACAAAATAGCATGGCGCACTTTGTGCGCAGCTTTCCTTTCTTTCGGTTTTTCGCTTGTGGCCACAGCGCAGCTACAGCCTAAGCGTGAGTTTCGTGGTGCCTGGATTCAGTGCGTCAACAACCAGTTCAACGGCATCGGTCGTGATGCCATGCAGCAGACGCTGACCTACCAGCTGGACGAACTGCAGCAGACGGGCATCAATGCCATCCTTTTCCAGGTTCGCCCCGAGGGAGATGCACTCTACCAGAGTAGTATCGAGCCCTGGAGCCGCTACCTGACCGGGCAGCAGGGCGTTGCGCCACAACCCTATTGGGACCCCTTGGCATGGATGGTGGAGGAGTGCCACAAGCGCAATATGGAATGCCATGCATGGATCAATCCCTTCCGTGCCAAGACAAAGGGCACCAACGTGCTGGCCTCCAGCCATTATTACATTCAGCACCGCGATCGCTGCTTCGACTACAACGGACTGGGCATCTTCGATCCCGCCATCCCCGAGAATCGTCATTACATTTGCCATGTAGCCAGCGACATAGTGCGTCGCTACGACGTTGACGGTATGCATATCGATGACTATTTCTATCCCTATCCCGAGGCGGGCCTGGCAATGCCCGACGACGCTTCCTATGCGCGCTACGGCAATGGCATGAACCGCAACGACTGGCGTCGGCAGAATGTGAATATTTTCATCAAGGAACTGCACGACAGCATTCACGCCAACAAGCCCTGGGTGAAGTTCGGCGTGTCGCCCTTCGGCATCTACCGCAACCAGAAGAGCGATCCCAACGGCTCGGCTACCAACGGTCTTCAGAACTACGATGACCTCTATGCCGATATCCTTCTTTGGGTACGTGAGGGATGGATTGACTATAACATACCCCAGGTATATTGGGAGATAGGTAACAAGGCGGCCGACTACCAGACGCTCGTGGGCTGGTGGGCACAGCATGCCCAGGGGCGCCATCTCTATATCGGACAGGATGTGGAGCGCACGGTGAAGTTTGCCGATACGACAAACCCACAGACGCATCAAGTGTATCAGAAGTACAACCTGCAGCGTGCTTATCCCACCATACAGGGTTCGTGCCAGTGGTATGCCAAGGCATGTGTGGACAATCCTTCCAACTACACCACTGTCCTGCGTCAGGTCTATCACAAGTATCCTGCCCTGCAGCCCCTCATGCCTTGGATTGACAGCAAGGGTCCTGGCAAGGTCAAGAAGGTGAAGGTCATCGATATGGGCGGCAAGCGTGTGCTCTTCTGGACTGCTCCCAAGGCCAAGAACGAAATGGACAGAGCTGTGCAGTATGTGGTATACCGCTTTGACAAGGGCGAGAAGGTGGATGTGGAAGATCCCTCTCACATCGTGGCCGTGACCCGCAACGGGTTCTACGAACTGCCTGCTAATGTTCCTTACAAATCTACTTACGTAGTCACCGCCCTTGACCATATGCAGAACGAGTCGAAGGCTGTGAAGAAGACTGTAAAATAATGGCTCGACCCTTCTAGTAGGCCGGATTGGCACAGAAGAAAGGCGCGAGGTACACGAAGTTTTGATGACAAGCTTCGTATGCCTCGCGCCTTTATATGTGTCAGGTTGTGGCTGTTGGTTTATCGTGTTATCTCTCCTCGCAGGTTGCTGTTCATGCGTAAACGCAGTTCTTCGATAGGTAGTTTGTGGCCAATGAGGAACATGAGTTTGGTGATGGCGCATTCGGGGGTACAGTCGTAACCGCTCACCACGCCTGCCTGGATGAGGGGCAGGCTCGTCTCGTAGAGGCCCATCTGCACGCTGCCTGCCTGGCACTGTGTGATGTTGACAAACAAGATGCCACGCTCGGCGGCCTCACGCAGTTCGTCGGCAAACCAACTGAGACGGGGCGCATTGCCCGCTCCGAAGGTGCGCAAGACAACGGCACGGAGACCGGGGATGTGCAGCACCGAGTGTACCAGACTCTGTTGTATGCCAGGGAAGAGTGTCAGCACCACCACGTTGGGGTCGACCAGTGTGTGTGCCTTGAATGGCTTACCGGGGTCGGGCCTACGGATGAGGTCCTCGTGGTATTCGATATTGATGCCAACCGTAGCCAGTGGTGGGAAGTTGAACGAACGGAAAGCGTTGAAGCGGTCGGCGTAGATCTTGGTGGTGCGGTTGCCTCGCAATAGCTTGTCCTTGAAGTAGATGCATACCTCGGGCACCATCGGACTTCCATCATCGCGTCTGGCGGCAGCTATCTCGATGGCTGTGATGAGGTTCTCCTTGCCGTCGGTGCGAAGCATGCCGATGGGCAACTGCGAACCGGTGAGGATGACGGGTTTTCCCAGATTCTCGAGCATGAAGCTCAGGGCTGAAGCAGTATACGACATGGTGTCGGTTCCGTGCAGGATGACAAACCCATCGAAATAGTTGTAGTTGAAGTCGATGATGCGCACCAACTTCTCCCAGTGGTCGAGGCTCATGTCGGAGGAGTCGATGGGTGGTGTGAAGGTATAGGTGGAGATACGGTAGTCGAAGCGTCGCAGTTCGGGTACCTGTTCAAGAAGGCGGTCGAAGTTGAAACTCTCCAGTGCTCCTGTCTCCTCGTTGCGCACCATACCTATGGTGCCGCCTGTATAGATGAGCAGCACGGAGGGGCGGCGGCTGCGAATGGCGTATTGGCGTTCTTTGTTGCTGACAGGTTCGGGCATAGTATTCTTTTTGTTTTTGCAGCCCTTGTCCGCTGGGATTCGGACTGGTGACGGTGGGGTGTGGGTGTCACCGTCGTGTGTTGTTGTATTTGCGCAAAGGTACAAAAAAAACGTTTATCATGCTGTATGTGTTCTCAAATAACTTGTTATGTGAAGCGAAATTGCAGAAAAGAGGAATATTATTTGCGTGAGAAACAAAAAAACTTTAACTTTGTAGATGAATGGCCGTCGCTTGACAACTGTCATCAGCAAGAGTGTAGTAACTGCTGACTGACATGGCCGGACGGTTGGGAACTAACTGACAAAAAACAATTATGAACAAGAAACTGCAACATATCATTCACGGCCTGGCTGTGTCGCTGCCAGCCATGCTATTGGCCATGAACATCTCGTCGTGCTCGTCGTGCAGCAGCGATAAGGATGCCGGCAACCCCGAGGATAGCGTGAAGACCGAGCGAGAACAGTTCATACAGGCTTCGCAAGAGAAGAGTGTAGTGCAGAAGATGGGGTCGTATGATGTTACCGAGAGCACCAGCCAGGGTGGTCATAACTATCAGTATCGAATTGCGCGCGAGGCAAGTGATTCGTTGGGCATCGTGGTGGACTCGGAGGGCTACAGATGGGCCGACAATGCCATCACGCTCAGTGTGTCGTGCGATGGTGCTCCTATCTTCTCACGTCGTTTCACGCGTCAGGCTTTCAAGATAGGCATCAGTGATGCTATGTTCAGCCATTATGTGCTGGAAAATATTGTCTTTGATAAGATTACACCTTCAGGCCCTCGTTTCGTTGTCTCGGTGGGCGAGGCAGAGACGGACGATATGTGCGTGCTGTTCGATATGACTATCGGTATGGATGGCTCGGTCAACATTACACGTCGTGAGGTGTTTGACGAGGAAGAGATAACCCGTGTAGAGTCGGACGAGGAAGTGTAATCCGTGTGGGAACAGGACGAGGAGGTTTGAATCGTTCGAAAAAACTATCGGTGTAGCCGGTAGTAGATACGAGAATGGGGAGCTTGACGCTGTTTGTCAGGCTCCCCATTCTTGTTGGTGTAGATGGGCTATTTTACGGGAAACTCGTCGGCTAGGGCTTGCATGGATGGGTAGACAACATCTGCGCCCGCATCGAGGAGCACCTGGTCGGACAGTGGACCGGTGTTGACGGCAATGGTATAGATGCCTGCCGCCTTGGCAGCCTGTATGCCGAGGGGTGCGTTCTCTACCACAACAGCTTGTTCGGCCTGCAGTGGACTCTTGTCGGCATTGAGCACCATACCCGCCTTGACAAGTCCTTTGAGGTAAGGCTCGGGGTAGGGCTTTCCGAGTTTCACGTCGAAGGCTGTGACCATAAGCTCGCGTTTGAATACACCCGGATAGGCGCTGTTCAGACGGTCGAGCAGCGAGAGCTGTCCGCTGCCCGTCACGATGAGCGGGAGGAGTCCGGCCTTGCGCACCTTGTCCAGCACCTCGGCTGCTCCCTGCATGGGGAGAGCCTGCGGGCATGAGTTGAACAGCTCGCTCTTCGTCTTGTATATGGCCTGGCATTCTTCTTCGGTGGCCTCGCGCCCGAACTTGCGCTGCATCAGTGCGTTGATGGTGCCGCTGCCCGTGCGCCCTTCGTTCATGTACACCTCCTCGTCAGTCATGAACAGTCCGTACTTCTGTACGGCGCGCGTCCACGAATAGGCGTGGTTCTTCATGCTGTCGAAGAGCACCCCGTCCATGTCGAATAAGAAAGCCTTTTTTAATTCATAATTCATAATTCACAATTCATAATTGGCTGCGCTTGGCGGGAGGGCAGCGTTGATTCATAATTGGCTGCGCTTGGCAGGATGGCAACGTTGATTTGTAATTGGCTGCGCTTGGCAGGAGGGCAGCGCTGATTTATCAAATAAGCCCCCTCTGACTCTCTCAAGGTGGGGAGAGCTCCTGTCCCATGAATGCTTTATCCAAGAGGATTGGAGTTCTCCCCCTTGGGGGAGTTAGAGGGGGCCTTTTGTTGTATTGTTTAGAGTCTTGCCTGAATCTCCTTGGTAGCCTCTTCGTAGCCGGGCTTGCCAAGCAGAGCGAACATGTTCTTCTTGTAAGCCTCCACACCAGGCTGGTTGAAGGGGTTCACCTCGAGCAGCAGACCGCTGATGCCACAAGCCTTCTCGAAGAAGTAGATGAGCTGACCGATGTTGTACTCGTCGAGCTTGGCAATGCTGACTTTGAGGTTGGGAACGCCACCGTCGACGTGTGCCAGCTGTGTGCCCAGCTCGGCCATCTTGTTCACCTCGTCGATGCGCTTGCCAGCGAGGAAGTTCAGTCCGTCGAGGTTCTCCTCGTCAGAGGGAACGGCCAAGGTGCTGTTGGGCTGCTCTACGCTTACTACGGTCTCGAAGATGGTGCGCTCGCCATCCTGGATCCACTGACCCATAGAGTGCAGGTCGGTGGTCAGGTCAACGCTGGCGGGGAAGATACCCTTGCCGTCCTTGCCCTCGCTCTCGCCATAGAGCTGCTTCCACCACTCGCCCAGGTTGTGCAGCTTGGGCTGGTAGTTGGCCAGGATCTCAATCTTCTTGCCGCTCTGGTAGATAGCGTTGCGGGTGGCAGCGTATACGGCAGCAGGATTCTCGTTGAAGGGAACATTGAGGTCGCACTCTTTCTCCATGTCCTGAGCACCCTTGACCAGCTGGGCAATGTCGAAGCCAGCCACTGCGATGGGCAGCAGACCAACGGGGGTGAGGACACTGAAGCGGCCACCTACGTTGTCGGGGATGATGAAGCTCTTGTAGCCTTCCTTGTCGGCAGTGGTGCGTGCAGCACCCTTCTTGGCGTCGGTGACAGCCACGATGACCTTCTTGGCCACGTCCTTGCCACGCTGCTCCTCGCACATGCGCTTCAGCAGACGGAAGGTGATGGCAGTCTCGGTGGTGGTGCCACTCTTCGAGATGTTGATGACGCCGAAACGCACGCCCTTCAGATAGGCTACCAGCTCGCTCAGGTAGTCCTCGCCGATGTTGTTACCTGCGAAGAGGATGCGGGGGTACTTGCTGTCCTGCAGCCAGCCGAAGCTGTTGCTCAGTGCATCGATGACCATACGTGCACCCAGGTAGCTACCGCCGATACCGGCTACTACCACGGCGTCGCAGTTCTCCTGCATCACCTTGGCTGTCTCGTTGATCTCGGCGATGAACTCGGGAGTGATACTGCTGGGCAGGTGCATCCAACCCAAGAAATCGTTACCAGGGCAGGTGCCCTCCTCGAGTGCCTTCTGGGCAGCAGCCACAGGAGCCTCGAACTTCTCAATCTCACCGGCAGCCAGGAACTGCGCTGCCTTTGTAATGTCTAATTTCATCTTTATATTATCTTTTATACCTTATTTTTATTATCTAAATGCTTCGCTTAGCAGTTTGATCTCGATGGTGGGTGCAATGCGGTTGTAAAGGATGTTGTACACGGCATCGAGGATGGGCATGTTGACGTGCAGATGCTGGTTGATGTCCTTCATGCACTGGGTGCCGAAGAATCCCTCGGCAATCATCTCCATCTCGATCTGTGCATTCTTTACGCTGTATCCGTTGCCAATCATGGTTCCGAAGACGCGGTTGCGACTGAAGTTGGAGTAGCCCGTTACGAGCAGGTCGCCCATATAGACCGAGTCGTAGATGTCGCGGGCAATAGGATGCACGGTGGTGAGGAATCGCTCCATCTCCTGTGTGGCGTTCGACATCAGCACGGCTTGGAAGTTGTCGCCGTATTTTAGTCCGTGTGTGATGCCGGCTGCAATGGCATAGACGTTCTTCAGTACCGAGGCATACTCGATGCCCAGCACATCGGACGAAGTCTTGGTCTTGACATACTCGCTAGCCAGCATGGTGGCAAAGGCTCGAGCCTTCTCCTCGTCGCTGCAGCCTACGGTGAGGTAGGTGAGGCGCCCCAGCGCTACCTCCTCGGCATGGCTAGGTCCGCCCAGCACGGCCAGGTTCTCGTCGGGTACATTATATATATGGTGGAAATACTCCGAGCAGACAAGATTCTCGTCGGGTACGATACCCTTGATGGCTGTCACGATGAACTTGTCCTTCAGCTTCTCCTTCAGTCGTTTCAGGTTACCTTTCAGGTAGGGCGAGGGCGTAACGAACACCAGCGTCTGTGCATTGCGCACAATCTCGTTGATGTCGCTCGAGAAGGTGATGCGGTTGATGTCGAAACGTACGCTGGTGAGGTACGAGGGGTTGTGCTGCAAGCGCTTGAACTCCTCGATGCGGTCGTCGCGACGAATGTACCACCAGATGTGGTCATTCTTCTCCAGCATCATCTTGGCAATGGCCGTTGCCCAGCTTCCGCCTCCGATTATGGCTATGTTTCCAATCATTTTCTTTAATTCATAATTCATAATTTTGGGCTGCGCAAAGTAGCGAGGCTGGTTCTTGTCCATTGTTCGTACTTGCTCATTGACTATTTGCTGCTTCGCGCAGCATATTATGAATTATGCATTATGAATTATGCATTGTTATTATTCGGTCCACTTTGCAATCTCGTCCTGGCTGGGCTTCTCCAGTCCGCCCAGATACTCCTTGTACTTCTTCAGAATCTCTATGATCTGCTGCTGTATCTTGGCAGGGTTGACATCCTTGAGCGTGCTCACCAGGTTGTAGCCGGCCTTGCGCAGGATGGGGATGAACTCGGCGGGAATGCCTTTCTCGAGGAATGCCTCGTCCTTGTCGCGTGGAGCCTTCACCTCGGGCTTCATCTGGGGGAAGAGCATTACCTCGCCAATGGCGAACTTACCTGTCATGAGCATGACGAGACGGTCGATGCCGATGCCGATACCGAAGGTGGGGGGCATGCCATACTGCAGGGCGCGCAGGAAGTCGTGGTCGATGATCATCGCCTCGTCGTCGCCCTTGTCGGCCAGACGCATCTGGTCGATGAAGCGCTGCTCCTGGTCGATGGGGTCGTTCAGCTCGCTGTATGCGTTGGCCAGCTCCTTGCCGTTCACCATCAGCTCGAAGCGCTCGGTCAGACCGGGCTTAGAGCGGTGCATCTTGGTCAGGGGCGACATCTCGACGGGATAGTCGGTGATGAAGGTGGGCTGGATGAAGGTGCCCTCGCAGGTCTCGCCGAAGATCTCGTCGATGAGCTTGCCCTTGCCCATGGTCTCGTCCACCTCGATGCCCAGCTTCTTGGCTACCTCACGAATCTCGTCTTCGCTCATGGGGTAGAGGTCATAGCCGGTCTTCTCCTTGATGGCGTCGAGGATGGGCAGACGGCGGAAGGGAGCCTTGAAGGAGATGACCTTGCCGTCAATCTCCACCTCGGGCTTGCCGTTCACAGCAGTACAGATCTTCTCCAGCATCTGCTCGGTGAAGCCCATACCCCAGTTCAGGTCCTTGTAGCTGACATACAGCTCCATGCAGGTGAACTCGGGATTGTGTGTCTTGTCCATACCCTCGTTGCGGAAGTTCTTGCCCATCTCATAAACACCCTCGAAGCCGCCCACGATGAGGCGCTTCAGATAGAGCTCGGTGGCGATACGCATGTACATATCCTGGTTCAGGGCATTGAAGTGTGTGATGAAGGGACGTGCGCTGGCACCACCGGCAATGTTCTGCAGGATGGGGGTGTCAACCTCGGTATAGCCGGCACCGTCCAAGATGCTGCGCATGGTGCGTACGATGGTGGCACGCTTCAGGAAGGTCTCCTTCACGCCGCTGTTCACCACGAGGTCGACATAACGCTGACGATAGCGCAGCTCGGGGTCGTCGAAGGCATCGAACACGTTGCCCTCGGCGTCGGTCTTGACGATGGGCAGGGGCTTGAGACTCTTGCTCAGCACGGTCAGCTCCATGGCATGGACGCTGATCTCGCCGGTCTTGGTGCGGAAAACGTAACCTTTCACGCCGATGAAGTCGCCAAGGTCGAGCAACTTCTTGAAGACGTTGTTATAGAGCGCCTTGTCCTCGCCGGGGCAGATGGCGTCGCGCTGTACGTAGACCTGGATGCGGCCCTTCGAGTCCTGCAACTCGGCAAAGCCGGCCTTGCCCATGATGCGGCGTCCCATCATACGACCGGCAATGGTCACTACGGGACTGTTCTCGGGTGTGGCGGTCTCGCGCACGTCGTTGCCCTCCTCGTCCTTGCCGGTGATGGGCAGGTCAACGAAGTTCTCGACAATGTCAGTGCTCCATGCCGATACGGGGAATTCGGCTGCAGGGTAGGGCTCGATGCCCATATCCTTCAGTGCCTGAAGGTTGTTGCGGCGAACAATCTCCTGTTCGCTAAGCTCAAGTATATTCATCTTTTTAAATTATATTTTATTATTTTGCGCGGCAAAAGTACAAAAAAAATGCGTGTTTGCCAACCTTTTTAATATAAAAGTGCCACTTTGTGTAGAGAAATGGTTACCTTTGCTGCGGTTGACATACAAACAGAACTGATAAAATGTTTCGCAGGTACACTCTTGCTTTCCTTTTTCTTCTTGTTGCCTGCATCTTCGCTGTCATGGGGGTGCAAGCCCAACGACGTGTGGTGATTGCAGAGTGGAATGTAGAGAATCTTTTTGACACTATAGATGATGAACGTACCGCCGATGAGGCTTTCCTGCCCCAAGGTGAGTATCATTGGACATCGGGGCGCTACTGGCGTAAGCTGAATGCTATGGCAGGCGTGCTGTCGGCTTTGGGAGGTGATGCGGGTATGCCCGCTGTGCTGGGACTGTGTGAAGTAGAGAATGACAGCGTGATGCGTGACCTTACACGCCGCTCCGCTCTTCGTACGGCGGGCTATGAGTTTGTGATGACCAAGAGTGCCGACCATCGTGGTGTGGATGTGGTTTTTCTTTACAATCCGAATGTGTTCCGACTTGTTTCGTGGCATCCCGTCCGTGTTCCTTCCCTACAGCATGGCTATTCTCCCACTCGCGACATCCTCTATGCCAAGGGACTTGTCCCTTCGTTCGACACGCTGCATTTCGTCCTCTGCCATCTGCCTTCGAAATCGGGTGGCGGCAGGTCGGCCACCAGGCATCGGCGTTTGGCCGTACAGACTTTGCGCAGCATTGTCGACTCCTTGATGAATGTGGATTCCAATGCTAAGTTGCTGGTTATGGGCGACTTCAACGCATCGTACGACGAGCAGATATTCCGGCAGCTCTGTCCGCCGCTGCAAGAGACGCTTCCCACCTCGCGCCAAGCCCTGATGCGCCCTGTCGGCACCTATTACTACCAACGGCAGTGGAGCTATCTCGACCACATCCTCGTCTCTCCCGCCCTGGCCGACTGGCAGCGCTCCCTGCAGCATCCGTGTGCATCTGCCGAGGTCCGTCTGCCTATGCTGCTCACTCGCGAGGGTACTCCCAACCGAACCTACAAGGGACCGTTCTACAATGGTGGCATCAGCGACCACCTTCCACTCAAAATGGAATTGTGGTATTAGGTGCAGAAAGCTTTTTGTGTCTTAATTCCCACTTTTTTCCTCTAAAAGTTTTGTTTATAGAAAGTTTATCTATAACTTTGCTGCATGAAACTTAAATATCAACTATAATGAATTACAAGAAGATTTTGCTGGCGGCCGTTTGCATGGCAAGCGTACCAGCCTTGGCTCAGAAACCTTGCAAGATTGATGGCGAGGTGATGAAGGGTGCGAGTGCAGAGAAAGTGTATGTGTATATCGAGAACGACAATGGCGGGTTTGGCGACAACCCCGACGACTCTGTTGTTGTAAAGAACGGCAAGTTCTCGTATACCAGTACCTTGAAGGAGATCCGTCAGGTCTATTTCATTGCTCAGGTTCGTGAGGATAAGTCTATGACGATGCCTACCTATCTGGTGCCTGGCGAGAAGGGAACACTGTCGTTCAACGAAAACAGTTATTATATGAACGGCTCGAAGTTCTACAAGGAGTGGAACAACGCCGATCTGGCATTGGAGGGTCCGTCTCTCAAGCTCAATGCTCTGCGCGACTCTATCATGGAGCAGATTGAAAAGATGAGCGAGGATGAGCAGAGAGCTAAGTTGCCCGAACTGGTAAAGCCTTACCAGCAGTTGGCTCTGGAGAACCAAAAGGCTGAGGATGCCTATCTGAAGGCTCATGGCAGCGAGGCTGGCTGTGTGATGTTTTTCCTGAATCGAGCCGGCAACGCCAATGCGATAACAAGTCTGGCAACTTTTGCCAGTGACAACCTCAAGGGCTCACTCTACGATGCCTATATGCAGAAGCAGCTGGCCGCCATCAAGGTGCGTCAGGAGGCTGAGCAGGCTGCCGAGGCCGAGGCAAAGGCTGCCGAGGATGCTACTGGCGAAGGTAAGATGTTTGTGGACTTCGAGGCCGAATACAATGGTAAGATTCAGAAGCTGAGCGACTATGTCGGTAAGGGCAAGTACGTCTTGGTAGACTTCTGGGCTAGCTGGTGCGGTCCCTGCAAGGCTGAGATTCCCAACCTCATCGCTGCACATAATAAATATAAAGGTGATAAGTTCACCGTGCTGGGTGTAGCCACTTGGGACAAGCCCAGAGACACCGAGAAGGCCATCGAGCAGATGCAGATTCCTTATCCCCAGATCATGAATGCACAGAAGGCTGGCTCTGACGCCTATGGCATCCTTGGCATTCCCCAGATCATCCTCTTCGGTCCCGACGGAACCATCGTGAAGCGTAACCTGCGCGGTGCTGTCATCGAGGAGACCTTGAAGGGCATCTTCGGAGAGTAAACCTGGCTTGGAGCAAAGCATGTGATTTAGACTGAATACAGATAGAGGGGAGCTTCACTTGACGTTGTGGAGCTCCCCTCTATCTTTTTTGTGTGGCAACAATGACGTTTTATAGTTTTGCTGCGCGATTAATCAGATAATAGTCCAGGATGGTCATGGCGGCCATGGCCTCGACGACGGGTACGGCGCGAGGCAGAACGCAAGGGTCGTGACGGCCTTTGGCCTTGAGTGTCGTGGTCTCGCCTTGCAGTGTCACGGTGTCTTGCTCCATGAGTAGGGTGGCTACGGGTTTGAAGGCAACGCGGAAGTAGATATCCTGTCCGTTCGAGATGCCGCCTTGTATGCCTCCCGAGTTGTTTGTCGTGGTGGTGATGCCACCTTGGCCGTCGGGAACAAAGACGTCGTTCTGCTGACTGCCACGTTCGCATACTCCGGCAAAGCCACGTCCGTATTCAAAGCCCTTAACGGCGTTGATGCTCAGCATGGCGCTGCCCAGTGCGGCATGCAGTTTGCCAAAGGCGGGTTCGCCAAGACCTACGGGGCAGCCCTTGATGACGCACGATATGATGCCGCCTATGGTGTCGCCCTGCTCTTTCACCTCGGTGATGAGTGCTGCCATCTCCTCGGCCTTCTTGGGGTCGGGACATCGCACGTCGTTCGTCTCGGTGAGCGAGAGGTCATAGTCCTTGTAACTGCCTTCCAGTGCAATGCTTCCCACCTGCTCGGTGTAGGCCTGTATGCTGATTCCCAGCTGCTTGAGTGCCAGTTTTGCAATGGCTCCGCCTACTACGCGACTGATGGTTTCGCGTGCCGAGGAACGACCGCCTCCACGATGGTCGCGCAGACCGTACTTGGTGGTATAGGTGTAGTCGGCATGCGAAGGGCGGAACAAGCCTCGCATGTTCTCGTAGTCGTTGCTGTGCTGGTTGGTGTTGCGCACCAGGAATCCGATGGGGCATCCTGTTGTCTTACCCTCGAAGACGCCCGATAGCAGCTCCACCACGTCACCCTCCTTGCGGGCAGTAGTCAGCTTGCTCTGTCCGGGCTTGCGGCGGTCCAGCTCGCCCTGGATGAAGTCCATGTCGATGTCGATGCCAGCCGGCACACCGTCGACAACTCCACCCACGCCGGCTCCGTGGCTTTCGCCAAAGGTGGTTACTGTGAATATGTTTCCAAATGTGTTCATATAAAGACCCTCCCCCTTACCCCTCCCTCTATGGAGGGGAGTGGTTAGATTTGACTGCTTGGGGGTGTTATGTGATTATGTTTTTTTATTATAGCTATTGTGGTCGGATGTATTCAGCTCTTGTCCCCATTCTACTCTCCTCCCCTCGGGGAGGATGGGAGGGGGTCATTTGTCGCATCCGCAGTTGCCTCCGCAGTCGCCTCCGCAGTCACCTCCACATTTGCCTCCGCAGCTGCCGCATCCGCCACCGCATCCGCCGGTGAGCATCTTCAGGAAGCCTGATACTTCCTCGTTGCTGGCGTCGCGAATTTCGATGACCTGTCCTTTGAAGTTGAGCTGCTTGCCGGCCAAGGGGTGGTTGAGGTCGACGATGACATTCTTCTCGCCGATGTGCTGGATGAGGCCGTTGAAACGCTGGCCCTCAGCGTTCTGTAGGGGTACCACTGCACCCACGAAGATGTATTTGCTGTCCAGCTTACCGTCGATTTCGAAGATCTGACGGGGCACTTCCTGTACGAAGTCGGCATGATATTCGCCATAGGCATCCTCAACGTTGAGGACGAAGTCGAAAGAGTCGCCTGTGTTGAGCTTGGTGACCTGTGCCTCGAAGGCATCGAGCGAGAAACCAAGTCCCGAGATGAAGGAGAATGGCTGCTCGGCTGTGGCCGTTTCGATGTTTTCACGCTGGTCGCCCTCAATGGCGGTAAGTTCGTAAGATACACGTATGTATTTGTTGGGTTCCATAGTTTTTTTATTGATTTATTTCTGCAAAGGTAGCGAATAATTTGTAATTCAGCGGTAAAAAGAGACGAAAAACGACTATCTTGCCCTCTTTTTTCGTTTTTTATTCTTATTTTTGCGGACTGAAATATAATAATTGTAACAGGACTATGAAGAAGATTCTATTTTTGGCGTTGGCTCTCATGGTGGGCTTTGTGCCCGCAATGGCCAAGAAGAAGGTGTTGAACGAGAAGAAGATGGGTGCCTACCTGATGGTGTACCATAAGGACTGCGACCACAGTCTGCACATGGCTGTGAGCTATGATGGCTATACGTGGACGTCGCTGAAGAACGACCAGCCGATGATAAGTGGCGACACTATTGCTATGCAGCACGGCATTCGCGACCCGCACATCTTCCGTGGTCCCGATGGCGGCTTCTATCTGGCCATGACCGACCTGCACCTCTTCACCCAGCGTAGCAAGTACGAGAACAATCCCAACTACAGCAAGGTGTCGGAGTATCGCGAGACGGAATGGGATCGTGACGGCAAGAAGTATGGCTGGGGTAACAACAAGGGACTTGTAGTTATGAAAAGTTATGACTTGGAGCACTGGACGCGTACCAACCTGGACTTCTCGAAGCTGCCTGCCGACGAGAATATGAACTGGTCGGAGATAGGTTGTGCATGGGCTCCCGAGACGGTGTACGACTACGAGACTGGCCACTACATGGTGCACTTCACCATTCGCGAGGGTAACGGCAAGAACCGTATCTTCTATATGTATATGAATGATGACTTTACGCAGCCTCTTGGTGCTCCCAAGCCATTGTTTCAGGCTCCCGATATGCGCTATAATGTGATAGACAGCGATATCATCAAGGTGGGCGACCTCTACCATTTCTTCTTCGTCAGCCACGAGCACGGTGCTACTCCTGTGCATGCCACGAGCAAGAACGTGACGGGTCCTTATGAAATCGATCATTTGTATAATGATAATGAAAAAGGCGGACACGAGGCTCCCAACTGCTGGAAGCGTATCGGTGAGGATAAGTATGTGCTGATGTTCGACAACTACAGCCTGCGTCCTCATAACTTCGGCTTTGTCGAGACAACCGACTTCAAGACCTTCACCCCGATAGGTCATTTCGATGAGGCTGGCTCGCCCATGAAGCGTACCAACTTCAGCGAGCAGAAGCATGCTGCCGTCATCTGGCTCACCAAGAAGGAGGCCGACCGACTGCTCAAGAAGTATAATAATTAACTAAACTTTCCTACCCTTAATAATATAATTAATGGGCAATGAATAATTAATAATGAGTAATGAGTAATGGGATTTAATGTGCGTCCTCATGCGTATCACTGCGCCAGCCTCTCATTAATCCCATTACTCATTATTATTATTTTTTTTTTTTTTTTACCTGCACTCTTCCAATAATATGGCATATCACGCTGTAACACTGTATGTTCCGTTAGTGGAAGACCGTCGTTTCACTTCCACTAGTCTTGCACTAGTCTTGCACTAACATCGTGCAGCACAATTGCCCGGATCGCCTAGCGGTATTTTCCCATTCCCTTAGCACTTTCTGTACGGTACACGCACGGTGTACCCTGCGGTACATGCGTGGTGTACCCTATGGTACATGCACGGTGTACCCAGCGGTACATGCTGCGAAAACCGCATAAAAGGCGCAAGGGGAATTTTGAAATGTACGCATAGAGATGCAGAAACATCGTGCATGTGAAAAGTAGGAATGCCCCAAATTTAGTGCAAGACTAGTGCAAGAGTCATGCACCTCGTAACACGATGTCATTCTGCAAGATACAAGGTTAGTGCAAGTAGTGCATGTGGTTTTTGAATCTTGCCATGGTAGGCTGTAACGAAAGTGCCGCTTCGCGCAAGAAAACGTTCTCTTTTTTGGCCTGTGAATAATTTAGGCTAGATTATGTGTTGGTCATTTTCTCTATGATTATTAGCCATAATTCGCTAAAAAAGCATAAAATTGTCAATATTTTGAAGAAAGACAACTCGCATGTGCTGAATTTCAAAGAAATTTTGTATCTTTGCAAAAGAATGCCTGTGTCATTGTTCCTAGGCATCAAGCAGATGTCTATCAAGCGTCGTAACGAATTGGATGATACTCGACGGTCAGTATTTCACTTTGAACACGTGACTCGCGTCTATTCTATCACTGGCCTGACAAATCTTCAAGTGGCATAAACATAACAACAATAAACAATTGTCAAATCTTACCCCACAAGATGGAAGGAACACCACGAACCCACGAAAGTGATGTGATGCAGTTCTGTGTCATTGCCGTTGAGACGGCGGCACGCAAGATGAACATCTCTCCAGCTGAACTCACCAGAAGGCTTGAGGAGCAGGGCCTCATCGAAGGTCGCCTCTTTAAGTTCTATGATACGCTGCACACCCAGAGTGCCGACTATGTGGCAGACGACATCATCGAAACCCTCTACAACTACGAACATGATCAGTAACGATAATCATATACTCTATCATG
>JAGHUS010000016.1 GCA_018064685.1 Bacteroidales bacterium
TGGAAAGTTCGAGTTGCAACGTAAATAAATGACAAATGAACACAAATTAATAATAATATAAAAACAAATTAGATGTTAGATCAAGAAGACAGAATTATCAAAGTAGACATTGAGCATGAAATGCGGAAAAGCTACATTGACTACAGTATGTCAGTCATTGTGGCCCGCGCCTTGCCCGATGTTCGCGACGGCTTCAAGCCCGTTCACCGCCGCATCCTTTTCGGAATGAAGGAACTGGGCAACACACATAACAAGCCTTATAAGAAATGTGCTCGTATCGTGGGTGAGGTACTGGGTAAGTATCATCCTCACGGCGACTGTTCGGTATATGGTGCCTTGGTGCGTCTGGCCCAGGAGTGGAACATGCGTTGCACGCTGGTAGATGGTCAGGGTAACTTCGGTTCGGTTGACGGAGACGGCGCTGCCGCCATGCGTTACACCGAGGCTCGCCTCTCGCTGATGGGCGAAGCCATGATGGACGACCTGGACAAGGACACCGTTGATATGGTCAACAACTTCGACGACACTTTGCGCGAGCCTACCGTAATGCCTACTCGCATCCCCAATCTTTTGGTGAACGGTGCTACGGGTATTGCCGTTGGTATGGCCACCAATATCCCCACACACAATCTGGGCGAGGTCATCGATGCTTGTGTTGCCTTCATCGACAATCCCGAGCTCGACAGCATGGCCTTGATGGAGTGGGTGAAAGGACCCGACTTCCCAACCGGAGCATTCATCATGGGCACCCAGGGCATCAAGGATGCTTATGAGACGGGTCGTGGACGTGTCATCATGCGTGCCAAGGGCGACATCGAGGCAGGCGACCAGCACGACACCATCGTCTTTACTGAGATTCCCTATGGCGTGAACAAGGCCGAGCTGATCAAGTACATTGCCGAACTGGTGAAGGAAGGTAAGCTGGAAGGCATCTCGAACGTAAACGACGAGTCGGACCGCGAGGGTATGCGTATCGTCGTAGACGTGAAGCGCGATGCCAACAGTCGTGTTGTCATGAACAAGTTGTTCAAGATGACTCCCCTGCAGACCAGTTTCAGCGTCAACAGCATTGCCCTGGTCAAGGGTCGTCCTAAATTGCTGACGTTGCGCGACTGCATCAGCAACTTCGTAGAGCATCGTCACGAGGTGGTAATCCGTCGCACCAAGTTCGACCTGAAGAAAGCCGAAGAGCGTGCTCACATCCTCGAGGGATTGATCATTGCCAGCGATAATATCGAGGAGGTTGTACGCATCATCCGCGCCAGCAAGTCTCCCGCCGAGGCTCAGGTCAACCTGGAGAAGCGTTTCGACCTAGACGAACTGCAGTCGAAGGCTATCGTCGACATGCGTCTCAGCCAGCTCACCGGTCTGCGTCAGGAGGATCTGCACAACGAATACAACGAGTTGCAGGAGAAGATCAAGTACTACAACGAGATTCTTACCAACGACGAGCTGTGCCGCAAGGTGATGAAGGACGAGCTGATCGAGGTAAAGGAGCAGTTTGCTACGCCTCGTCTCTCTGTCATTATGCCCAGCGCCGAGGAGTTCAATGCCGAGGATTTCTATGCCGACGACGAGGTAGTTGTTACTCTTTCTCATCTTGGCTACATCAAGCGCACTCCTCTGGCCGAGTTCCGTGCCCAGAGCCGTGGCGGCGTAGGTGCCAAGGGCAGCAGCACCCGTGATGGCGACTTCATCGAGTCGATGTACATCGGTACGATGCACAACACGATGATGTTCTTCACGCAGAAGGGCCGTTGCTACTGGCTGAAGATCTATGAGATAGCCGAGGGCGGCAAGAACAATAAGGGTCGCGCCATCCAGAATATGCTTCAGCTCGACAGCGATGACAAGGTGGAGGCTTGCCTCTGCATACGCAAGCTCAGCGATGCCGAGTTCTGCGCCAACCACTACGTCTTCTTCTGTACCGAGCGTGGTGTCATCAAGAAGACCTGCCTTACCGAGTATTCACGTCCCCGTGCCAATGGTGTCATTGCCCTTAACATCAACGAGGGCGACCGCGTAGTTAGCGTTCAGCTGACCAACGGTAGCGATGAGATTGTCATTGCCAACAAGAATGGCCGCGCCATCCGCTTCAACGAGAGCGATGTTCGTGCCATGGGTCGTGCCGCTACGGGTGTCAGCAGTATGGTGCTCGACGGCGATGACGACAAGGTTGTGGGCATGGTGGCTGTAAACAATCCTCAGACCGACAGCATCGTGGTTATCAGCGAGAAGGGATTCGGAAAGCGTAGCGCATTGTCAGAAGAAATCCCTGTTAAGGATGAGAATGGCAACGAGACTGGTGAGATAACCGTTAAAGATATCTACCGTAAGACTAGCCGTCGTGCCAAGGGTGTGAAGACGCTCGACATCACCGAGAAGACCGGCCAGCTTGTCACCATACGTGCCGTCGACGACAGCCACGACCTGATGATCATCAACAAGAGCGGCATCACCATTCGTCTTCATGTCGACACAATACGTCAGACAGGGCGTGTGGCACAGGGCGTTAAGCTCATCGACATTACCAAGCGTAACGACGTCATCAGCAATGTATGTGTCGTTCCTCGCGAGGAGGAGGAAGAGGAAGTGGTTGATGCAGAGGTTGTAGAGACTGACAATGTTCAGGTTTCTGCCGAAGGCGTTGAGAACAATACTCCCGATGCAGAAAACAACAATGCAGAAGACAACAACGTCGATGCAGAGAACAACGAGACAGAAAAATAAATAAACCTAATAATCTTAATACATTAATTTTATGAAAAAGTTTGTTATCGCACTAGCAGCTGTGCTTTTCGCCGGCTCTATGTTTGCTCAGACTCCCGAAGAGAAGAAGGCTGCTAAGGAAGCAGAAAAGGCTGCCAAAGCAGCAGAAAAGGCTGCCAACAAGGCTGCCATGGACTTGTATGACAAGGGCTACAGCTTCTACGATAAGTCCAACACCAAGATGAATGAGTTCAACCAGAACAAGCAGTACGAGAAGGATCAGGCTAAGGTTGCTGCAATGCAGGCCAAGCTTAATGCCGAGATGTATGATTTGGCTAAGCAGGGTTCGCCTATTCTGGGCGAGGCTCTTGCTACCGGTCGTATCGAGGAGAAGAAGCTTTTCGAGGGTTATCACGCTCAGGACTTCATGCTCTCTCAGCTCATTAATGCCGAGTTGCAGCACGCTTCAAAGAAGGAGCCTTTCGATACAGCATTCTTTGCTAAGGCTGCCATGGATATGTGTGACGCATGTCACTACCAGCTCAAGTATGGCAAGACGAATGACGATCAGCAGAAGGTCATCATCAGCCAGGTTAAGGCTAAGTTCCCCCGTCTGTACACCTATCTGGCTTATGCCGTACAGTTCGAGATTGAGAACAAGAACCTGGAGGGTGCTTGCAAGGCTCTCGATTCTTACAAGAATTTCCCCCAGAAGTATCCCGAGATTGCTAACGAACCCTCTGTGGCTAATCCCGAGATTCCCTTCTCACAGTTCGCATTCAACATCTATTATACTGCATATCAGGCTAAGCGCTTCGACATCTGCGAGAAGTATTTTGACGAGGCTATTCAGTTTGACGACGAGAGCAGTAAGGCATTCGTGACACAGAGCCGTCCTCAGATGTACTTGCAGAAAGGCGACACCATTGCTTGGACTGCTGCAATGAAGGAGCTTATCGACAATGATCCCGAGTCAGAGACTGCCGAGATTGCTGCTCAGAACCTTCTGGCTTACTATGCTGGCAAGAGTGTTGATGACATGGGTAAGTTTGCCGACGAACTGATTGCCAAGAACCCCAACAGCAAGATTGCCAACTATGGTAAGGGCTTTTCTTTCGTGGCTCGTCAGAAGTTTGCCGAGGCTGCCAAGTACTATGAGAAGTGTGTAGAGATCGATCCCGACTATTTTGATGGTAACTACCAGTGTGGTTTCTGCTACTATCAGATTGGCTTGGAGAATGGCCGCAAGATCAGCGACAAGAAGTATGCCAGCCAGGCTGCTGCCGACAAGGAGGCAGAGACACTCGTAAAGAGCTACCTCCGCAAGGCACTTCCTTACTTCGAGAAGGCTCGCGAGTTGAAGCCCGATGATCCCAGCCGTTGGGCATTCGAGCTGAAGACCATCTACAACAACCTGGGCATGAAGGACAAGGCCAAGAGCCTTCCCTCAGCCGAATAATATAATTCAACTTTCGCAAACTTTGTTTTTGCAATGTTTCAGTCGTTTCGGAAATCAGTTGTTTAGAGGAGGTTTCGTCTGATTCTTTGATTAGATAAAATTGCTTTTCATAAATTAATAAACCGCCGACTCGCTAAAGAATTCAGTTTGCGAAAGTTGACTAAGAATACATTACCAAAGCTCTCTTGCCGTTAAGGCAAGGGAGTTTTTACCTTAAACCACAACCTACATGAAAAAGCTCTTTTATACCTTATTTATATTATGTTCCTCAGTGTGCTATGCACAGCAGGCTCAAGGTTTCGATATTGACTTATGGCAAAATGGATTGCCCAACAGCAACGGACTGGACAAGACGCAGCCTTACAATAACGAGACACGCAATTTCAAGCCCAGTATCCGAGTTTTCCTTCCCGCCGATTCTGTCAAGAAAGACATGGCCGTGCTGGTCATCCCTGGCGGAGGCTATCGTGTATTGTCTCTCGGACAGGAAGGCTACCAGTGGGCTGACGAGTTCGTCAAGGAGGGTATCACAACCGTCGTGTTAAGTTATCGTATGCCTATGGGACATCGTGAAGTGCCTATGAGCGATGCCACCGAGGCAATGCGCATTATCCGCGAACATGCATCAGAATGGGGCATTAATCCTCAGAAGGTAGGCGTTCTGGGGTCGTCGGCCGGTGGCCATCTGGCTTCGACTATTGCCACGCACAATCCGGTCGAGACTCGTCCTAATTTCCAGATACTCTTTTATCCTGTCATATCAATGGATAAAAGCATCACACACATGGATTCGCACAATTGCTTTGTAGGCGAAGATGCTAGTAAGGAACTGGAGGAGGAATTCAGCAATGCCCTGCAGGTGAAGGCTGATACGCCTCCCGCTATTCTCTTCCTTGCCGACGATGATTTTCTCGTGCCACCTGTCAATTCTGCCGAGTATTACATCGCCCTGAAGAAGGCAAAAGTAAAAGCTTCGATGCATATCTATCCCAAAGGTGGACATGGATTTGGCTGTGGACGTTATTTCAGTTATCATGACGAGATGATTCACGATCTGATGATCTGGCTTAACAGCCTGAAATAGTAACACATCAGTAGCTTTATTATCCAAAACTTTTAATACTTTTATTATGAAAAAATTGTTTTTCCTTGCAGTGGCAATGATTTTCTCTGCCACTATTTCTGCACAAACGCCCGTGCTTAGCATTGAGGGTGGACAGGTGCAAGGTGTCAAAACAGACGACCATCCTGATGTTATCGTCTATCGTGGCATTCCCTATGCCGCTCCTCCAATTGGCGAAAACCGTTGGAAGGAGCCACAGCCCGTTGTTTCTTGGAAGGGAGTAAAAGTGTGCGACACCTTTGGTCATCCCAGTTATCAGGCATCACATCTGCCTGGCGGCTATGCCACCGAATGGGGATATGGAAAAGAGGCTCCTTATAGCGAAGATTGCCTTTATCTGAATGTATGGACAAAGGCTTCGGGCAAAGCAGATAAAAAGCTGCCCGTTGCACTTTGGATTCACGGAGGTGGTTATCGCGAAGGATGGGGTACTGAACCTGAATTCGACGGACAAGAATGGGGTAACAAAGACGTTGTCCTTGTCAGCATAAACTATCGTCTTGGTGTATTCGGTTTCCTCTGTCATCCCGAATTGTCTGCCGAGAGCCCTCACGGCGTGTCCGGCAACTATGGCATTCTCGACCAGATTGAGGCATTGAAATGGATTAAGAAGAATATCGTTCAGTTTGGTGGCGATCCTAATAATGTTACGATTTTCGGTCAAAGCGCAGGTGGTGGCAGTGTGCGCACACTATGCGAGTCGCCTTTGGCACGAGGTCTCTTCCACAAGGCCGTTATCATGAGTGCAAATGGCATCAATCCTCAAGGCTCACGTCCTGCCGGTCCTTTTGCGCCCATGACATTGAAGGATGCCGAGGCTGCCACCAAGAAGATGATGGACTGGGCAGGTCTTACCGATTTGAAGAAGATGCGCCAGGCTTCTACCGAGACAATTCACGCCCTTAGCAGCATCTATGCTGGTGCCACGGGCGAGCGTGCTTACCTTCCTCTTATGCCTATTGTTGAAGGTTATGTCAGCAAGGAGAGTTTTGACGATGCCACTCGCGACGGCTCTCTGGCCGATGTTCCCTACATGATTGGCTATACGCTGAATGATATGGGCGACATGAGTGCGGGCATTGTCGAGTTCTGCAAGGTTCGTGAAAGTAAGGGCGGAAAGGCTTGGGCTTATGAGTTTGCACGTCCTTTGCCCGATGATGGCTCACATCCCGAGGTTACACAGCGATTGAAGGGTGCTTTCCATTCTTCTGATTTGTGGTTCGTCTTCAAGTCGCTCAAACATTGTTGGCGTCCTTGGACCAAAGGCGATTGGGATTTGTCCGAGAAGATGCTGACTGCATGGACAAACTTTGCCAAGTACAGCGATCCTAACGGTGCCAAGGGTGGCAATTGGAAACCTTGTACCGACAAGAATCCTCAGTTCATGCTTTTCAAGCTGAATGACAAAGACGTTGAGGCATCGGCTACAGGAGCCCCCATCAAGCCCGAAGGCGGCTTCCCTCGCTTTGGCTTCTAGGCTCTATTACGTGTATTTATAAAAGCGCCCAGCCTCCGAAATCACTTCGTTGGCTGGGCTTACTATATATAGATATGCAATAATAAGGGTCAATTATTCATTGTTCGTTCAAGTCGTTCGATTATCTGTTTTGTGTCTAAATCGATCGCTTATCTGTTTTTTTTGTGTCTAAATCGATCGCCTATCTGTTTTTTGTGTCTAAGTCGTTCGATTATATTTTTTTGTGTTTATGGCGATTTGCGAATTGTCGTCCAGTTTATCTTCCGCCTCTTCCGCCACCATGGCCGCCACCGAAGCTGCTACCACCACCTCTTGATCCGCCGCCGAAGCTGCTGCCACCGCCTCTTGATCCACCGCCGAAGCTGCTACCACCGCCTCTTGATCCACCACCGAAGCTGCTACCACCGCCTCTTGTGGCTCCACCGAAGCTGCTGCTGTTACTTCTTGTTGTACCGCCGTAAGTGCTGGTGTTAGGTCTTGTCGCGCCACCATAATTGCTGGTGTTGGGTCTTGTCGAGCTGTTGCCCATCGAGCCACGCGAACTGCTGCCTCCGAAGCTTGAACCGTTCATTTGTCTGGTCGTGCTGCCGCTGTTTATTGTTCTACCTGAATTGTTCTGGTCGAAACTTCTTCTTTGTGAATTGTCGAAGTGATAACCTCTTGAGGTGCCGTTTCCATTATAGCTTCTTGTATCGGTATTACGCTCGCTGCCAGCGTTAAATTCGCGTACTGTTGTATTGCGATTAGCATTGTTCTCGCCGAATCTTGTTGAACGCTCCTGGGTGCCCATGCCGCGAGTGTTGAAGTTGCGCTCAAAGCCCGTTCCGTTCATTTCGCTGCGCGAGTTCATATTCATGTCGCGGTCACCACGATTACCTCTCGACATATCGCCACGCTCGGCACGGTTTGCGCTGTTCATCTCGCCACGTGTACCATTGTTCATGCCATAGTTGCCACGGTTGCCACCATTCATGTTGCCACCACGCTCGGCACGGTTTGCACTCATGTTGGGGTTCATGCCAGGACGACCACCGTTGTGATGTGCACGGTCTGTACCACGGAATCCACCATTCCAGCTAGGACGACGGTTGTGATAGAATCCGCCATGGAAGTGGTCGCGACAATGTCCGCCACGATAGCTATAATAGAAGTGAGGATGATCGAAGTAGAAATAACCTACTGAATAGTATGAGTAGATGGGGAAGTACCAGCCGCCATGACGCCAATATACAGGATGATAGAAGTAATCGGCTGCGGTGAAGAGAGTCCACTGCCAGTCGTAAAGGATGGCACGAAGGTCGGCATTACGATAAGTATAGTAGTTGCCGTAGATATCATCAGCAGTGGTAAGGCCCATCAGATAGTCGAGGTTAATCTCGTAGGCATATTCATACTGCTGGTCGTTCAGGTTCAGCTCGTAAGCCATCTTGTCAGTCAGGTAGATAGCCTCTTCGCGAGCTCTCTCATAACTCATTGCCTTTGCGCTGATAGCGGTCAGGATGATTGCTGCTAATGTAAGAATGTAACGTCTCATATTTGTAGTTGTTTTGTTTATCTGGTGCAAAAGTACTACGAAATATGAAATGTTGAAAGGGAAAAATCCTATGTTGTGCGGGGAAAATCCCTAAAGGGAACTTTGATGGCAGAAATGTGGTGCGAATTTTTCTTTTATTCCTTCCGGAATCTGGCGGAACAGTCCGAAAACACTACTGCCCGAACCCGACATGCAGGCGTATGCGGCTCCGAGGTCGTAAAGTTGTTGCTTGATGCGTGCAATGTTGGGGTGCAAAGGCAATACGCTGTTTTCGAAATCGTTGAATATTAAATCCTTCCATTCCTCGACGGGGTGCTGTATGGCTTCACGCAAATCGTGTTGGGGCATGGCAGGCTTTACCATCGAATAGGCCTCTTTTGTGGAAACAAAATCGTCGGGCTTGACCAAAACAATCTTCCAACCGGCCAGATCAAGCTGTACGGGCGAGAATATGTTGCCGATGCCTTCAGCCATTGTGGGGCGGCTTTTTATGAAGAATGCACAATCGGCACCCAGCGTGCTTACCATGTCCTCCATCTCCTTGTCGGTGAAATGCAGATTGTATGTGTCGTTCAACAGGTTCATCATGGCAGCCGCATCGCTCGAACCGCCACCCAGTCCTGCACCCGAAGGAATGTTCTTCTCGAGCCTTATTCTGAGCGGTGGAACAGGGTGGTGCTGTCTCACTAGGTTTAAAACACGGCAAACCAGATTGTCGGTCAGTTCGCCAGCCACAGGAATGCCCGACAGCAGCAGTTCGTCCTTTTCACCCTCTTCGATAGATAGAGTGTCGGTGAGTGGGATAGGGTAGAAGACCGTTTGCAGGTTGTGATATCCGTCCGCCCTGCGTTCTGTCACATATAGTCCGATATTTATTTTTGCACAAGGATATAGCATGATGTTTCTTCGGTTTTACGGAACGTTGTTCCTTCGGTTTTACGGTTATAAGGTTTTACGGAACGTTGTTTCTTTGTTTTTACTGATTATGGGTTCAGCCATGCATGTTTACGCTCAGTCGCTCACACCTTTATTATTCCATGCCTGTACGCATAAAGCAATTCCTGTAGTTCCTTAATCTGTTCGCCCAGAATCTTACCCTTATCCGTGTCGCGCACCATGATGCGCTTGCCCGTCATCTCCACAATCTGTTTGCTGCTTTGTATGTCAGTACCATTCTTCACAGCCTCTTTTGTGCTGGTAAACGGTTCATGCTGAATAAGTTCGAAACCACGGCTGTGATAAACCAGCGTGTAGCCTGCGATGCCCGTTGTGTGGTGATACGGTTCGGCAAATCCTCCGTCGATGACCATCAGTCGTCCGTCGGCCTTTACCGGATTCTCGCCTTGAGCCACGTGTACTGGCACATGTCCGTTTATGATGTGACGATGTTCGCCCTCCACACCAAAGGCATCGAGAATGTAGTCGCACACCTGTGCATTGTCGCGCATCAGGTAGTAGTTACCCTTCTCCTCGACGTGTGTCGATTTGTCGGCTATGAAATATCGCTCGAAGGTTGTCATCTTCGATTTGTCGAACAATGGTGAATCCTTTCCGCACCAAAGGTACCAGAAGTAGTCGCGTGCAAACGATCTTTCGGCTTTTGGCGTGTCGGTGTTGAATGCCGAGCGAATCACCATGCCAATCTGGTGCATCAAGGCTCTGCCCGAATATTTTCTGCCCATCAGTTCCACCTCGCGCAGCTTGCCGTTAGCCTCCATCGGTATGGAAGCGTGGAACAGAAGGTTGCTGTTGCAGATGGCATACATACAGCCATGTTGCAGGATGCATTGGATGTGTTTCTGCAGTTTGGCCGATATGCGGAATGAATGGTGCAGCTTGGCAACAAGGTCGGCCTCCTCCGGTGTCAGCGTGTACGGGTCGTTGGCATCGATGGTGGGGAAGTTGCTGTCCAGTAGTGAGAATGTCTGTCCGTCGATGCTGAATGTATTATGCTCATAATCAACGTACGACAATACCTTTCTGTCATTCATCTTCCATTCGGGACGTTGGTCGATAAGTTGACCTTCGAGCTTGAATTGCAGTATGCATATGGCTTTGTGCATCTGTGCCACCAGCCTTATCTGCTTGGCGCTGAAGTTGCTGTTTCGGCCGTCCAGTTTAGGTCGGAACAACGTACATGGATCGTCGCCATACGTGTCCATGGCAAAGGTGGCCAGTGGCAAGAGGTTGATGCCATATCCCTCCTCGAGCGTGGCCATGTTGCCAAATCTCAGCGATAGTCTCAGCACGTTGGCTATGCACGCATCATTGCCCGCCGCGGCACCCATCCACAACGCATCGTGGTTGCCCCATTGGAAGTCGAAGTTATGATACGTCAGAAGATGGTCCATGATGATATGAGCTCCTGGACCACGGTCGAAGACATCGCCCAGAATGTGTAGTTGTTCCACCGAAAGCTGTTGTATGACATAGCAGATGGCCGTGATGAACGAGTCGCTCTGCCCCGTGTCCACGATACCTTCGAGGATGGCATCCCAATAGGCATGTTTGCTGCGGTCGGTGTTCGACTCGTGCAGCAATTCCTCGATGATGTAGGCATATTCCTTTGGCAGCGCCTTCCTTACGTGGCTGCGCGAATATTTGGCACTGACGCTTCGGCATACAGGAATCAGTTGTGTCAGTGTCCTCGAGTAGAAGGCCGTCAGGTCTTCCTCCTCCGCCTTTATTATCTCCAGTTTCTTTTCTGGATAATAGATGAGCGTACACAATTCGCGTATCTCCTCCTTCGACAAGGTGTTTTCGTACAGTTCGTTCACCTTGCGCTTAATATTGCCCGATGCATTGCGCAGGATATGCAGAAACGCCTCATGCTCGCCATGTATGTCGGCCATGAAGTGTTCCGTACCTTTAGGCAGATTCATGATGGCTTTCAGATTGATGATTTCCGTACTCGCTGCCTCGGGTGTTGGGAAACTGCGTGAGAGGAGTTGCAAAACCCTCATGTCCGCATTTACCATATCTTCTGTTATCATCGATATATGTTTTTCTTGTCACTTTCTTGTGCAAAATTAGTCAAAATATCGTTTTGTACCAAAGGTAAACGCTTTTTTTACCATTATTATCTCTTTAATATTGTATTTTTTGCGTATCTTTGCAGCCGTTTTGAAAAAATATCAATCTACGAAATATAATGAAATTAAGAAAATTGCTTTTGGCTGGCGTTATGACATTGTCATGCACTGCGGCTTTTTCCCAGGAGGAACTTCTTCCTTACGGTGACTTCGAAAAATGGATTACTAGAAATATCAAGGAAAGTGGTATTCTGGGTGGAGCCACCAAGACATTGATGGAGGTGGGCCCTACGGCCACCATGACCAAGAACGAGGCTTACAAGAACCGTGGCGGTTCGCCCTGGGCCACCAGTAACGTCTATGCCAAGGTGGCAGGCGTGGTAAAGACGAACAGCAGCGTGTACAAGGACAGCCATAAGGGCGGCTCGTGTGCCAAGCTCGTCACCCACATCGAGACGTGCAAGGCCATCGGCATCATCAACATCCGTGTGCTGGCCGCAGGCTCGCTTTTCACCGGCGAGATGTTGGAGCCCATCACCGGCACCAGCAATCCCATGAGCAAGATGGAGTTCGGTATCCCCTTCACCAAGCGTCCCAAGGCTATCAAGTTCGACTATAAGGTGCAGCTCACCGACGATGCCAATCGTATTCGTGAGACCGGATTCAGCAAGGTGAAGGACATCGCCGGCAAGGACTATCCCAATATGGTGTGCATCCTGCAGAAGCGTTGGGAGGACGCCAAGGGCAATATCCACGCACAGCGCATCGGCACCTGCATCCAGCGTTTCAAGAATACCACCGACTGGAAGGAAGGTCAGTCGTTCACCATCAACTACGGCGACATCAGTGGTCAGTCATATTTCAAGTCATGGATGGGTCTGATGAGCGGCGAGAATTCATACTATGCACGTAACAGCAAGGGCAAGAACGTGAAGATCATCGAAGAGGGATGGGCCGATGCCAATACTACTCCCACCCATATCGTCATCCAATTCTCGTCCAGCTACGGTGGCGCCTATGTCGGTTCGCCCGGCACAACATTGTGGGTTGACAATGTGAAGCTTGTGTACTAATCATCACAACCCCAAAACCTGACAACATGATATCTACTCCAACATATATTCTCGAAGAGAGGTTGCTACGTCGCAACCTTTCTTTGATTAAAGACGTTGCCCAGCAGAGTGGGGCAGAGATTATTCTGGCCTTCAAGGCCTTCGCCCTGTGGAAGACCTTCCCCATATTTCGCGAATACATCAGCCACACCACCGCCAGTTCGCCCTACGAGGCACGCCTAGCCTTCGAGGAGTTCGGTTCGCCGGCCCACACCTATTCGCCCGCCTATACCGAGCAGGATTTCCCCACACTCTTGGCCTGCAGCAGCCACATCACTTTCAATTCGCTGTCGCAATACCAGCGGTTCCGCTCGGCCGTGGCTCAGTACAACGCCTCGCATCCCGAAAAGCCCGTCAGCATTGGTCTGCGTGTCAATCCCGAACACAGCGCCATTGAGACGGAGCTGTACAACCCCTGTGCCCCCGGTTCGCGATTCGGCATATTGGCCGAAGCCCTTCCCGAGCAGCTTAATTCCGACATCGACGGCTTCCATTGCCATTGCCATTGCGAAAGCAGCGCCGAGGACCTTTGCGACACCTTATTATATATAGAGAAGCATTTCGGCCCATGGCTGCCACACCTCAAATGGCTCAATCTGGGCGGCGGTCACCTCATGACGCGCAAGGATTATAACGTGCAGCTCCTCATCACCACGCTGCGCCAACTGAAGATGCGTTACCCCAATCTCGACATCATCCTCGAGCCTGGCAGTGCCTTTGCCTGGCAGACGGGACCGCTCGTGGCCAGCGTTGTCGACATCGTGCAGAATCATGGCATCAAGACGGCCATTCTCGACGTCAGCTTCACCTGCCACATGCCCGACTGCCTCGAAATGCCCTATTGGCCCAAGGTTCGCAATGCCGAGACCCTCGAGGGGTACACGCCAACCTCGGCCGACAAGAATGTATATCGTCTGGGCGGAAACAGCTGCCTCAGCGGCGACTACATGGGATCATGGCGTTTCGACCACGAACTGGAAATCGGCGAACACATCTTTTTCGAGGATATGATTCACTACACCACGGTCAAGACGAATATGTTCAACGGCATCCATCATCCGTCCATTGCCTTTATGCACGAAAATGGTCAAATTGACATGCTCAGAGCGTATTCTTACGACGATTATCGAGCCAGAATGGATTAAAAGCAACTTTTTTTTGATTTTTTTTGCGATAAAATTTGCAGAATAAAAAAAAAGCAGTACCTTTGCACTCGCAATCAGGAAATGATGCACTAGTTCTTTGAATTCTTTCAGCTAAAGAGATTCAATTATACGCGGAAATATCTCAGTTCGTAGCGCACAACCTTGCCAAGGTTGGGGTCGCGAGTACGAGTCTCGATTTCC
>JAGHUS010000106.1 GCA_018064685.1 Bacteroidales bacterium
GATGCCAACTTCGTGGCACCATACAAGGAGACCGACGGCAAGAACTGTTACTGGAGCCGTGGCAATGGTTGGGTGTATGCAGCACTGTGCCGCACCATGGATCAGCTGTCGCCAAAGGATAAGTACTACAAGCAGTTGAAGGCGGACTTCCTCATGATGAGCAAGGCACTGCTCGCCTGTCAGCGTGAGGATGGTTTCTGGAATGCAAGTCTTGTGTCGCAGGACTTTGCCGGCAAGGAACTCTCTGGCACCTCGCTGTTCCTCTATGGCATGGCGTGGGGCATGAAGAATAAGATACTGAAACCAAAGGAATACCGTGCAGCTGCCGACAAGGCATGGCAGGCTATCGCATCATGTGTGCATAAGGATGGTTTCCTCGGTTATGTGCAGGGTTCGGGCGACCGTCCCGCTTCCAACCAACCTGTCACCGATGTGAAGGAACCAGACTTCGACGACTATGGTCTCGGATGCTTCCTACTCGGTGCAACCCAGTACTTCCAACTCATCGAAAACTAAATACTAACCAAGAATAATGAAAAGAATACCTTTATTCCTCCTCTCAGCCATGTTTGCCATGCCGATGATGGCACAGCGCACTGACGTTTCACTCAATCGCGGATGGAAGTTCCACCTGGGAATGGTTCCGACCACAACAAGCGTAAGCCAGACCAACGACTGGCAGAGCGTAAACGTGCCTCACGACTACCTCATAGAACAGCCATGGGTAGCACCTGCTGCCGATGAAAAGGCGGACAACAGCGATGCCGGTGCAAACATCAAGTCGCGACTCTCTGCCCGTGGTTTCAAGGAACTCGACCCTGGTGCATACGTTCTCTCGTACAAAGCACCAGCAGAAATGAAGGGCAAGCGCGCCGTTCTCGACTTCCAGGGCATAATGTATGTGGCTGACGTGTATCTCAACGGTCAGCGTATCGGCGGAACAGACTACGGATACGTAGGTTTCGAAATCGACGTTACAAATAAGTTGAAGTACGGTGAGGAGAACACCATCCTCGTGCAGTGCCTGCAGGGTGCACCGAAGGATTCGCGCTGGTACACCGGTGGCGGTCTTTTCCGTGACGTAAAGATCACATACACCGACCCTTCGCTTCACTTCAAGCGCCATCCGCTCTACATCACCACTACCGACAACAAGCAGGTCAACATATCTGCCAACGTGCAGTGCAACACCAAGGATACAGAGGTGGCTCTCCAGGTGACCATCACCGACCCACAGGGCAACACCGTATATGCTGACAAGCACAACGTAAAGCGCAACCGCAACTACAAGTATGGTCAGGAGTTGAAGGTTCCTGCCATCGACATTGCCAACCCACAGCTGTGGGATTGTGAGAATCCTAACCTCTACACCGTGCGTGTTGACCTCCTCAAGAAGGATGGTACCTTTGCCGATACTGAGACAAAGCGCATAGGTATCCGCACCGTCGAGATAGTACCAGGCAAGGGACTGCTGATCAACGGCAAGAAGGTGCTCCTCAAGGGTTACGCCAACCACCACACCAACGGTGCTCTTGGTGCCTCGGCATATCCTGATGCCATAGAGAAGCGCATCAAACTGATAAAGGCTTTCGGCATGAATCACATACGTTCGTCGCACAATCCATACTCGGAGTCGTTCCTCGACAAGTGTGATGAGAACGGCATACTCTTCGTCGATGAGCTCTACGACAAGTGGAACGACCAGTATGTAGGTGCCGGACGTGCTCACTTCAAGGATCTGTGGCAGGATCATGTGCAGGAGTTCATCACCCGCGACCGCAACCATCCTTGCGTTATCGCATGGTCGTTGGGTAACGAGTTGCAGTCTTACAACGACATGCCTTACAACGACTTCGGCGTAACACAGTATAAACTCATGAGCACCCTCATCAAGCGTTTCGACGATACACGCAAGATAACCGTTGCCATGCACCCTCGCTACCGTAACTGGGAGACCGACTCGCTGCCTTGCGACCTCGCAATGGTGACCGATTTCCAGTCGTATAACTACCGTTACATGTACTTCCCTGGCGATGGCAAGCGCTTCCCTTGGATGACTTTCTATCAGTCGGAGGCTTCAGTGTCGGCTATGGGCGAGAACTTCTTCGCCATGGATCGCGACAAGAGCATGGGACTTGCATACTGGGGTGCCATCGATTACCTCGGCGAGAGCCACGGATGGCCTGCAAAGGGTTGGAACCAGGGCGTGTTTGACATCGCTCTCGAACCAAAGCCAAAGGCTTACTACATGAAGTCGTTCTTCATGCCTGACGAGCCTATGGTGCATATCGCCGTTACCGAATCGAGGACCAGTCAGATGTGGAATGGCGTTCAGGTGGGTAACGACGGACAATCAGACCACTGGAACCGCACACCAGGTGAGAAACTCGACATCACAACCTATACCAATGCCGACGAGGTGGAACTCTTTGTCAACGGAAAGAGCTACGGTGTGAAGAAGAACAACCTCAAGGATGCCAAGCTCCGCAACCAGATACGCTGGAAGGATGTGGTATATCAGAATGGTAACTGCGAGGCAGTGGCACGCACCAACGGCAAGGTCGTTGCATGCCATAAGGCAGAGACCACCGGTAAGGCAGTAAAACTCCTCATCGTCAACGAGAATGCTGACCGCAAGACCGTGTCTGCAGAGAGTGCTGCTGACGGCAACATACTCACTCATCTGCGCGTCATCGCTGTCGATTCGAAGGGTCGTCGCGTGCCTAATGCTACCGGCGACGTGAAGATAAAGGTGGCAGGCAACGCTGAGATAGCAGCTATGGGTAACGGTAACATCACGAGCGACGAACTCAACATGGTTGATCATCGCATGCTCTTCAATGGTTCCTGTCTCGCCATCCTTCGTAGTGGTGCCAACGCCGGCAACATCACCGTTACCGCTACATGCGACGGACTGAAGGCAGCAAAGCTCGTAATCGCAGCAAAATAAAGCCCAAACAGTCGTCATTACGTAGTAACGTCATTACGATTCCCATACGACAGTCGTCATTACGGCTAAAGCAAATAATCATGAATTCAATATCGCACATAACAACCCTCATAGGAGCACATCGCTATGGGTCAGCAGAGGCACAGATAGCCTTCCTGCTGACCGATAGCCGTTCGTTGTCGTTCCCTGAGGAGACTCTCTTCTTCGCTCTCAAGTCTAAGAGAAACGATGGACATCGTTACATAGAGGAACTTTACAAGCGTGGCGTACGCAACTTCGTCGTCGAGCAGTTGCCCGATATGACTGAGCAATGGACCGCCCTCTGCAACTTCCTCCTCGTACCATCATCACTCGCTGCACTGCAACGCCTTGCCGAACGGCATCGCGACAGCTTCGACATACCTGTCATTGGTATCACCGGCAGCAACGGCAAGACTATGGTGAAGGAGTGGTTGTACCAGATATTGATGCCTTCGATGCACGTCACACGCTCACCTCGTTCCTACAATTCGCAGATCGGTGTGCCTCTTTCCGTATGGAAACTGCACGAAGGCAGTGCCTTAGGCATATTCGAAGCCGGCATCAGCGAACCTAACGAGATGCAGCGCATTGCCGATATCATACAGCCTACCATAGGTGTGTTCACATGTCTGGGGCAGGCTCATCAGGAGAACTTCCACTCTCTCGAGGATAAGTGCCGCGAGAAGTTCCTTCTTTTCAACGACTGTAAGGCACTCGTCTATCCTGCCGACGATGATGTATTGTTCCGAGTGATGAAGACAAGCGGTTTCAAGGGCAGGAAGATAGGCTGGTCGATGACCAATCCTTCGGCACCGTTCTATGTTCCGAAGGTGGAGACTGCCGATGCACAGAGCACGATAACCTACGTTGTTGACGGCACAGAGCACTCCTTCTCCGTACCTTTTATAAATAATGCGGCGATAGAAAACTGCATCACATGTGCTGCCACGGCACTCCATCTCGGCATCACCCCCGAACAACTCGCTGAGCGTATGCCACAGCTTGAACCTGTGGCTATGCGTCTTGAGGTGAAGCAGGGACGCAAGGGATGCACGCTTATCAACGATTCCTACAACTCTGACATCGCATCGCTCGACATAGCTCTCGACTTTATGCACCGCCGTCCTGATGCATCATCGGCAAAGGACAGCACCCAACCGCTCCGTCATACCCTTATCCTCAGCGATATAGACCAGAGTGGCATAGAGGATTCCAAGCTCTACAGCAAAGTTTCGGAGGACGTTGTCAGCCGTGGTGTGGATAAGTTCATCGGCATCGGCACCGCTCTCCAGCAGTATGGTGACCTCATAAAGACCGGCGAAAAGTACTTCTTTGCCACCACTGAGGAGTTCATCGACAGCGAGGTGTTCGACAGTTTGCAGGACGAAGTCATACTTATCAAGGGTGCGCGCCGCTTTCAGTTCGACCGCATCACCGACCTTCTCGTAGAGAAAGTGCATGAGACGACGCTCGAAGTCAACCTCACGGCTCTCATAAACAACCTCAACCACTATCGCTCGATGTTCCTGAACAAGGATGACCAGACACGCATCGTCTGCATGATAAAGGCTGATGGCTATGGTGCGGGTGCCGTGGAGATAGCAAAGACACTGCAGGAACATCGTGTGGACTACCTCGCCGTGGCTGTAGCCGACGAGGGTGTGGCACTGCGTAAGGCTGGCATCACTGCCAACATCATGATAATGAACCCCGAGATGACCGCCTTCAAGACCATGTTCGACTATGATCTCGAACCGGAGGTCTATTCCTTCCGCCTGCTCGATGCCCTGCGTCATGCCGCACGTAAGGAGGGTATCACAGGTTATCCGGTGCACATCAAGCTCGATACGGGCATGCATCGCCTCGGCTTCCACCCTATCGACGACATGCCGGCGCTCATCGACTATCTGAACAATCAGAATGCACTCATACCTCGTTCCGTGTTCTCACACTTCGTAGGTAGCGACGGCGATGAGTTCGACGACTTCTCCGCACAGCAGTTTGCACTCTACGAGGCTGGCAGCAACGCCCTTCAGGCAGCCTTCCCACATAAGATACTGCGCCACATGTGCAACTCTGCAGGCATAGAGCATTTCCCTGAACGACAGATGGATATGTGTCGTCTGGGTCTTGGACTGTATGGTATCAATCCTCGCAACAACGAGATCATTCATAACGTCTCAACACTCAAGACCACCATCCTCCAGCTTCGCCACGTAAAGGCAGGCGAATCGATAGGTTACAGCCGCCGCACGGTGCTCGATCGCGACAGCGTCATTGCTGCCATACCTATTGGTTACGCCGACGGACTCAACCGCCACCTTGGCAACCGCCATGGTTACTGTCTCGTCAACGGCAGGAAAGCGGAGTACGTAGGTAATATATGTATGGACGTGTGCATGATGGACGTCACCGACATACCATGCCACGAAGGCGATAGCGTGGAAATCTTCGGCGACAATCTCCCTGTCACCGTCCTCTCCGATATCCTCGATACCATCCCTTACGAAGTCCTCACCGGCATCAGCAACCGCGTAAAGCGAGTGTACTACGAGGAATAAATCTGTTAATTAACTTTAAATAGCAACGAATAATTCTTAAATTATAATTTATTTCCGTAATTTTGTCTCACATAGTGCGGAAACCGCATAAATCTAAACGACGAAGCAAGCTAACAAACTAAATAACTAAACAAAACAATGAGTCAGATTCAGACATCTAAGATGACCAACTGGCGTTGGGTCATGTGTGCGATGCTTTTCTTCGCAACGACGGTTAACTACATGGACCGTCAGGTACTTTCACTCACATGGAAGGACTTCATCTCTCCAGAGTTCAACTGGAACGATGACATCTACGGTACTATCACCGCAGCATTCTCAGGTTTCTACCTCGTAGCCAACCTTTTTGCTGGTAAGTTCGTTGACTGGATTGGTACCAAGAAGGGTTACTTCTGGGCTATCGTCATCTGGTCGCTCGGTGCTGTGCTCCACGCTGGTTGCGGTTGGTTCAC
>JAGHUS010000137.1 GCA_018064685.1 Bacteroidales bacterium
TTTGTCTGAACTCTATGCATGTCTCCCTGATAGACGAACATCACGTCGCTTGTCATGCCGGTGTCGGAAGCAAGTTCTGCGAATGAGTAGATGTCGTTTGCCATGGCGCCCATCATCTGTTGCTTTGTGGTGTTGAGCAGATCCTGAACGGTCGTGTCCTTATCTATAATTACAGAGACTGGGAATGTCTTGACAAGCATGTCCATGGTACGTGCAGTGCGGAGATCGGTTCTGCCATTGTAGATGGTTGCAAACAGTGCATTGTCACTGTTGGTATATGTAGCCAGAACCTTGCCGAATACGGTAGTTGCGAGCACATTGGCAGTAACGCCATGGTCGGCACACCATGCGTCCAACTGTGCGGGGGTCATGGAAATATGATGGATGGAGTGTCCGAAAGAGATAGTCTTGTCATCCAGGTCGCCGGTTGGGATGGTAGGTTCGAGTGAATCTCCGAATGCCTCTGCATACCATGCCTTGGCTTTCGGCAGGGCATCGGTGCTGCGTACCTGCTGTTCGTCGTGAGCCACATCGTAGGCTGTATATATTTCCTTGGCTACAGAGTCGCCGGTGTATGCCTTGCTTACGTCAGCGAGGAAGATATGCATTGATGTTCCGTCAAAGATGATGTGATGGAAGTCGAAGAATACGAATTTCGCAGTCGGTGTCTTGAATATGCGTGCACGATAGAGTCGGTCACTCTTAAGGTTGAATGGCTGCATGAGGTCGCGCTTAATCAACTCCAGTTCTGCGTCGCTTACTTCTTCGATGGTACATACCGGTTGCTGCCATGGTTCCTTTGGCATGTAAAGCATTGGGGTACCATCCTCTGCCTCCATGATTGTTGCGCTGACACCAGGATGGGCAGCAATGGCTATTTCTACCGCAACAGCTAACTTCTGTATGTCGATATCATCATCAAGGCGAAGAAGGAAAGGATTGTTATATACAGCTTCGCCCTGGCGCTTCTCGCACTCTATGTAGATACCCAGCTGTGTCTGTGTCAGAGGCTGAGGCTCGTGTACGTCAACATGTGATGCTTCCGCACCACTTTGAGATTCTGCAAGCTGCGCAGCAATGGCTTTTGGAGTTCTGTAAGTATGTATCAGACGTGATGAGAGTCCTAAGTCAGGACACATCTGCTGCAGTTTCATTATGCGGATGCTGTCTGCTCCAAGTGACAGGAAGTCATCCTCAATGCCGAGGAGCTTATATCCCAGCAGTTTTGCCATTGCCTCACAGAGCTGCTTCTCTATATCGTTGGTTGGTGCAACGTAATTTGTTGACACTCCGTCAACGGAGTCTTCGGGTGACTGAAGTGATTTGCGGTCAATCTTTCCGTTTAGATTGACAGGGAACACTTTCATCTCTACCATAAAGCGAGGCACCATATAAGGAGGTACGGACTTTGCCAGTTCGGCTGTTACCTCTTCGGATGTGAGTGCAGCTCCATCTTCAAGGATGTAGTAACCCACGATATACTGACTGCCATCTTCGCTGTCGAAGCCTTTTACCACAGCGTTCTTCACTCCCTCTATCTTGCGGATGACCACTTCTACCTCACTTGGTTCCACGCGCTGACCGTTGATCTTTACCATCCAGTCCTTGCGCTGTATGTAATAGATGAGTCCGTCAACCTCTCTCACGAGGTCGCCGGTATGCATAAGTCCGCCTCGGAACAGTTCGGCAGTCTTCTCAGGATCCTTATAGTATTCCTTGCAAAGACGATCCTTGAAACACATCTCGCCTATCTCACCATCAGCAACAGGATTGCCTTCTTCGTCAGCAATGATATACTCCAGTCCTTCTGCCATCTTTCCTACAGGGACACTGTCCATCGGATGGTCAGGCAACTTGAAGTATGCTACCGAGGCAAAAGTCTCCGACATGCCGTAGTTGTTGATTACCTGATATCCATCCTTGGAGTACTGTGTGGTCAGTTTCTCACTTCCCGTAGTGACAAAATTAAGTGATTCTGATTTGTTCTTGAAGATTTGAAGTGCTGCAGGTGGGATATAGCTTCTGTTGATGCCATATTCTGCTATGTAGTCACTCAGCTTCTGTATGTCGGTTCTGAGTTCTTTGCTATAGAAATGCACGGTGGCACCAACAAGCAATGCACCATAAACGCCAATCTTTGCCACGAAATACATTGGGGCATAGTTGCCGTATTGCAGGTCGGCAGTGAAGCGTGGTACCACGTCTGTCTTACGGGCGAAGGCATTGCCTATAGTGGTGAATGTATGCAAGATGCCCTTTGGATTTCCCGTCGAACCGGAAGTATAGATTAGCATGGCATCGTCTTCCAGGGTTGGCAGTTTTATTTCTGCTTCAGGCATTTCCTGTAACTCAGCTATGACGCTGTCGTCTATCATCAGTGGGCTCTCACAGTGCTCCATGATGTAGTCAATGCGCTGCTGAGGGAATGTGGTGCCCATAGGAACTGACACGCATCTTGCTATCCATATTCCCAGTTCCGCTGCTACATAGTCTCTGCCGTCATTCAGCTTTACGGCAATGAAAGAGTGCTCTGCAATACCTTTCGAATTGATGTAGTAGGCTATCTTGCGAGCCATGCTCAACAATTCGGTATATGTGGTTTGTAATTTGCCTTCTTGCTCAATGATGGCTATCTTTTCGTTCTGTTTATTTGCCGTTTCTATCAGGATATCGACAAAGGTCTTTTGATTGTTGTCCATAATTATTATAATTAAAGTGTGTTTTGTTAGTGCGTAGGTGTAACACTGATCTGCATTTTATTGGTTGATAGAGAATAGTTTGTCGAATCCTACCAACTGGAATATCTGGAGTATGTCCTCGCTCATGCCTGTGATAGAAACGTTTCCGCCCTTTTCGATGGCATTCTTGTTGAGTTGCAGAAGAACTCGCATGCCTGCTGAGGAAATATACTCTAGTTTTGAGAAATCGAGAGTTATAGCCTTACCTGCATCAGTCATCACGGACGAAAGTTTTTCCGCAAGTCCCTGAGCAGCCACAGTATCCAACTCACCGGCAAATTCTACTATTGCCTTATCAGCATCATTCGTTATGATATTGATTGTCATAGTTCTTAAATAGTTAATTTTGTAAATTATTTAGGTAGCATATTTATCTTTATCTTGCAAAGGTAGCATTTTTTTTCATTATGCAATAATTTATTTTGATTTTTTTGCATGTAAAAAGTAAAAAAGATAACAGCTCTTGTCCCTACGATTTGAGATAAGGACTGGTGACGGAAGGGTGTTATATCAGGTAGGAAAAGGGGAATTATAGTGCGCAGTTTATGCATAAATGCGTTGCAAAAGCTATCAAACAAGGAGGTAATAGCTATCGTTTTGGGTGGTAAAACGATAGAGATGACGGTGTAAAACGATAGCTTTTGGTGGGCAAAATGAAAAAAATAGATGATGTTTGCTAAAAATGCTGGAATGCTGGCATTTTGCTTTGTAACTCACTGATTTGAAATCTTTTCTGCAAAATCGTAAGAAAAGCTGCCGTGAAAATGCTGTGAATATGGTGGCAGATGCTGGCAGATGCCGGAAGAGACCCACCAGAGCCCCACCAAGCCTCCCTGGGGGAGGTTTGGTGGGGCTCCTCTGCCAGCATTTTCACACGAAACCCCGTGTTTTGCCAGGAAAGTGCCAGCAGTGGTTTCGAGGAAAGTGGGGTTAAGTGACAAGAAGTGAGGTGCTTATGGCACAAAAATGCCAGCATTCCAGCAAAACGCACAAAAAGCCTATGTAGAGACTATCAGTTTTTATTTCACTGCAATCTCGAATGGGGATGCAGGTAGGTTGTTGTTGCCGTAGATGTTGGCACGGTCTGGGTTGTTCTTCCAGGCGTAGCGAACGGCAGTGCCCTTGCCGGTGATGATGAGCTGAGTGCCGCTGACGGTGGCTTTCGCAGTATGGAACTTACCATCGTCGCCCTTCAACTCTACCTCCTGTGCTTCGTCAACGCCCTGCAATGGCTGATCCATCGTGACGATGACCTGTGTGCCGTCGGCAGAAAGTGCGGCAGAGAGTGGCTGAGGAGAGAGGAGGTTCTTTTTGCCATAGACGACATTGCTGAGTGCCAGAGCACAACGCTCGGCTACCTCACGCTTGCGCAATGGGTGGATATCGGCTGCTTCGCCAAGGTCGATGGCAACGGTAAGGCTGTTGAAGTCGGACTCGTTGGCTACGGTTCGCTGTGCCTCGCGTACCTGCGACCAACCGGTATCCTGCGGATGGGCGGATGGTTCCATGTGGTTGGCAAGCTGAACGATGTTGAATGGCAGGTCGGGACGCTGCCAGATAGCGCGCCAGTTGGCTGTGAGTTTGCGAAGGAGTGGGGCATATTCCCATGCCTTGCCTGTGTTTGACTCGCCCTGATACCACACCACGCCGCTGATAGCGTAAGGTGCGAGAGGTGCGACCATGGCGTTGTAGAGCACGGAAGCCTGATTGTTGGTATCTACCGGTCCGCCAAGAGGTCCGTGCTTCATAGCACCGCCCGGATGTGTGAGCCAGTCGAGGGCTATCTCTATGCGGTCGCGTGATGGGTCGTTGACCGACTTGTCGCCGAAGGTAAACTCGTGTGGCTTGTCCTTGTAGAAATAAGGACGGCCGCTCTTGCAGGTGATTCGCACGGTGATGACATTGTCGCCTTCGTGGAGTAAGCCAGCAGGAACCTTGTAACGGCGTGGAGGGTACTGATAGTATGTGGTGCCGACGAGCTTGCCATTGACGTAGGTGTTGTCCATGTCGTGGAGCGTTCCCATGTTGAGAGT
>JAGHUS010000078.1 GCA_018064685.1 Bacteroidales bacterium
GGACACAAACACATGCTCGATGCTATGGGTGCCGAACCTTTGCTGCATCTTGGTCTCAGACTCGGAGAGGGTACCGGTGCGATATGTGCTTACCCTATCGCGCAGTCTGCCGTCAATATGATCAATGAGATGGATAACTTCCAACATGCAGATATAACTAAGTACTTCTAATCGCCCTATCACCCAATCAAATCGTCGAAATACCGACCCTTCGAATCATCGAAATACCGACCCATCGAGTCATCAAAATATCGACCCATTGAAAATTATCCCCCCAATGAAACGACTGATTGCAGCACTGAGTTTTTTCACGCGAATACCCTTCTGGCGACTTACCACGCTTGAGGCACGACACTATGAGAATATCGTGCCCGTATGGCCGTTGGCTGGTATACTTACCGGAGGAATCATTGCTATGGTTTTCTCCCTGACGCAGTGCGTTCTGCCTCAAGCGGTAGCCATAGTTCTTGCTATATCCAGCCGTGTATTGCTCACTGGAGGTCTGCATGAAGATGGATTCGCAGACTTCTGCGACGGATTCGGGATAGCCTCCACAGGATCTCCCGAACAAGATAAGGAACGTACTTTGCGAATCATGAAGGACTCCTTCATCGGTTCATACGGTGTGCTTGGACTCATACTCTACTTCATACTGCTATGGAACTGCATCACAGCGCTTGCAACAATGCTACCATGGTGGTTAACGGCATGCTGCATCATTGGCATAGACATCTTCAGCAAGCTGATGAGTTCCATGATAGTCTTTTTCCTTCCTTACGCACGCAACGCAGAGACAGCCAAAAACAAACTGGTTTATGCAAAGGGAAGCATGCCATACTTCACCATGCTCCTGTCCGTCATAACCCTCAACGCCCCAGTTCTCTTCTTCCTCTTTCGCTGGATGCAGAGACGCATCGGAGGTTACACCGGTGACTGCTGTGGTGCCACATTCGTAATAATAGAATCGTTCAACTACTTAATACTCCTTGCACTATGTCGCTACCTACCGGATTTCTTATAGCAGCCACCAGTTCCAATTGCGGCAAGACAACCGTAACGATGGGACTCTTGCGTGCCCTCTCAAGGAAAGGACTGAAAGTGCAACCATACAAGTGCGGTCCGGACTACATAGACCCTATGTTCCACCGTTTGGCATGCGGAACGGAAAGCGTGAACCTCGACACCGTAATGGCTTCACACCAACACGTAAAGGACATATTCCAACACTATAGCGAAGATATGGATATATGTGTGGTTGAGGGTGTTATGGGACTATACGATGGGCGTGACAGATGGCAGGGCAGCAGTGCCGAGATAGCCATGTTGCTCAACCTTCCCGTCATCCTTATAGTCAATGCCAAGTCAACGGCATATTCCGTTGCACCACTGCTGTATGGTTTCAAGAATTTCACTCCAAATGCCATCCATGATACCTTCACACCAGATGGGAAACGTAATCATACCATCTCCACAACCGATGTGGAACGTGAGGTTCTCCCATCACTCAACATCGCTGGAGTGATATTCAACATGGTGGGTTCCGAACGACACTACAACCTTCTGCGACAGGCATGCGAGGATGCAGGAATAGAGTGTCTCGGCTATCTTGGAAGAAATGACAAGCTGAAGATACCATCACGGCATCTGGGACTCTCCATCAGTCAGATGGAGGAAATGGAAGAACTAATCAATGCGGCAGCAGATGAGATTTCGCAACATGTAAACATCGACCACCTATGCACATTACGCAACATGTAAACATCGATCACCTATGCGCATTTCAATAGCACGCGACGAAGCGTTTAACTTCACATACAGAGCAAACATCGATGCTCTCCGCCAACTCGGAGAGGTGACATTCTTCTCACCTCTTCATGATAGCGCCATGCCAGAGTGCGACCTGCTCTATCTCCCTGGAGGATACCCCGAACTGTTCCTCAGCGAAATTGAAGCTAACAGTGCCATAAGGCAGCAGATCAAGGCGTATGCCGATCACGGAGGACGAATCTTTGCCGAATGCGGAGGTTTCATGTATCTTTGCCACGACATTGACGGAACACCGATGTGCGGCATCTTCGACTTCTCTGCTTCTATGCAACAGGCACGTCTGCACCTTGGCTACCGCGAGAGAAACGGTATGAAGGGACACGAGTTCCACTACTCACAAATAAACGAGACAAACGAGATGGTTCACAGATACAACAATGTAATTGCCGGATACACACACTGGTATTGGGCTGAAACAGGATTCGAAACACTATGGAAGAGACTATCGGAAAAACAATAACAAAAGATGCCCATCTACTCATGAAACCATTGATGCTTGCTGGCACCGGAAGCGATGTGGGCAAGAGCATCATTGCCACGGCACTATGCCGTATATTCCTCCAGGACGGATATCAGCCCGCTCCTTTCAAGGCACAGAACATGGCACTCAACTCCTTCGCTACGCCAGATGGTTTTGAGATAGGACGTGCACAGGCAGTACAGGCTGAGGCTTGTGGGTTGCAACCGCATACCGACATGAACCCCTTGTTGCTGAAACCAAACTCTGAGCACACCACGCAGGTGGTACTCAACGGTAAACCTATAGGCAATCGTTCGGCATACGAATATTTCCGCAAGGAAGGACGCGAGGAACTACGCCAGGCCGTTCACGAAGCCTTCGACCGAATCTCCTCACGCTACAATCCAATCATCATGGAGGGAGCTGGCAGCATAAGCGAGATAAACCTCCGCGAGTCAGACCTTGTCAACATGCCGATGGCACGCTATGCCGATGCCAACGTGATACTCGTTGCCGACATTGACCGTGGCGGTGTGTTTGCTTCATGCTACGGAAGCATAATGCTACAGACACCCGAAGACCGTAAGCGAATCAAAGGCATCATCATCAACAAGTTCAGAGGCGACATACGTCTCTTTGAAAGTGGCAGGAAAATGCTTGAGGACATCTGTGGCGTACCCGTTCTGGGAGTTGTGCCTATGCTGCCCGACATCAACATAGAGGAGGAGGACAGCGTCGCACTGGAGAAGAAGAACCGTTCTCTGACCAAGGGAAAAGTGAACATTGCGGTGGTATTGCTCAGACATATTTCAAACTTCACCGACTTTAACGTCCTTGAACGTGACCCACGCGTCAACCTGTTTTACACCAGCAACACTGCCGACATAGAGCAGGCGGACATAGTGATACTCCCGGGCACAAAGGCAACGCTCGATGATCTCTACGAACTGCGTCGCAATGGTGTGGCACAAGCCATACTCAAAGCCCACAAGTCCGGCAAGACCATCATCGGAATATGCGGTGGTTACCAGATGCTGGGACTCACGGTAAGCGACCCTGACGGCATTGAGGGAAGCATCCCTACCCTACCAGGTCTGGGCCTACTTGAGATAAACACCACCATGACGAAAGAAAAAGCGACACGCCAAGTGACATTC
>JAGHUS010000173.1 GCA_018064685.1 Bacteroidales bacterium
TTGCAGAAGGGAGTGGACTGGCAGTTCACGACAGACGATGCCAGAATCAAGCTCAAGCATCTATATCCTATTGTCAACTTTTAGACTTTACAGACCACTAGGTTAAATTGCATCTCCTGTTTTTTGTATTGTTGATAACGCAAACAAGTTTGCTTGCCACTAACGGGTGTCAGCGAATAATCTTGGGCCTGAGGCTGTGTCTCAACTATCCAGCTGCCCGATGGTATCTATTGCCAGCTGATAGCTTTCTTCTACCTTTTTCAGCAGTTCAGGGTCGGCTTGTTCAGTGCAGGAACGTAGTTGTTCGGTCAGTGCCGATGCGTCTTGCTGCAGCTGGCTGAGGGCCAGGTTGGCTGCTACACCTTTCAGCGTGTGTGCTGCGCGGAATTGTTCCTGTATGTTGCCACTCTCTACGTGTGACTTCAGTTCCTGCATGGTTGGGTCGGTGGGAAATCGTCTGAGGAACTTGTCAACAAGACGATCGTTCATCAGTCTGGTCTTTGCTTCGGCGTAGTTGCCGTGAAGCTTGTCATAACATTCTTCCAGTGTCATAATATCATTATTATTTTTTAAGATTCTTAGCAAGTGTGTGTATGAGGGCCTCTCTCTCGATAGGTTTGGCTATGTGTCCGTTCATGCCCGAATCGATGGCATCCTGCTTGTCTTTTGCAAATGCGTTGGCCGTCATGGCCAGTATGGGTATGTTGGCCTTTTCAGCATCCTGCAACTGACGTATGGCGCGTGCAGCATCGTAACCATTCATGATAGGCATCTGCACGTCCATGAGTATAGCATCGTAGGTGTGGGCAGGCGCCTCTATGAGCATGTCTATGCATTCCTGGCCGTTTTCGGCCCTGTCAACGTCGAATCCCATTGCGCCCAGTACCTCTTCGGCTATCTCGGCGTTGAGGTCGTTGTCTTCGGCCATGAGCAGATGCATGCCTTCAAAGTTGATGTTTTCGTCTTCGTCATGGCCTTTCTCTACAAGCGCGGGGTCGGCAATGCGGTGCTGTATGTTCAGCACAAAGGTGGTGCCTTTTCCCAGCTCGCTTTCAACGCTTATGGTGCCTCCCATTAGTTCTACCAGTTTCTTTACGATAGACATGCCCAGTCCTGTGCCCGCAATCTTGTTGTCGGTATAGGTCTGTTCGCGCGTGAAGTCCTCGAAGATGTGTGGCAGATATTCCTTCGACATACCAATGCCGGTGTCCGCAACAGTGGTGCGAATGGTTATCCATCCTTCTTTCTCACTTGGCAACTCTTTAAAGTTCAGACTCACCGATCCGCCCTTTGGTGTGTATTTGTATGCGTTGGAGAGCAGGTTGAGGCATATCTCCGACACTTTCACGTGGTCGCAATATATGGCCTTGGTTTGTGTTTCCATGTGGGTGCTGAAGTTGATGCCCTTCTTCTGCATCAGTTCAGTGTATAGCTCCTTGAGGCTGGTTATCGTCTGTCCCAGCATCTGTGGTTGCTCGTTCAGTTCTGTCTTTCCACTTTCTATGCGCGACATCTCCAGTACGTTGTTGATGAGGTCGAGGAGGAAGCCGCTCGACATGCGTATCTTGTCAAGGTAATCGCGGCATTTGTCTACGTCGCCCAGGTGGTTCTTCATCAGGTCGGTGTAACCTATGATGGCGTTCATGGGGGTACGTATGTCGTGGCTCATGTTGAAGAGGAAGCGTGTCTTGGCCTGGCTGGCGGCTTCGGCTCGATGATGGTCCTTCAGACGACGTCTCAGCAAGATGATGAAGACGGCTATGATGATGGTGAGGAAGACGATGACGAAGAGCGAGTTGGACTTGACGAACTCCATTATGGTCACCTTGCGCTGGCTCTCAGAGTGTTTTGCCAGCGAGGCGTGTATCTCAGACTGCGGCATCATGTGTGTCAGTCTTATCATGATGCTGTATATCTCAGGCTCGCCCTTGCGTGTGGCAAAAGCCAGCGAGATGGAGCCGCCTGTGGCTACGGCCTTGAGGTGCATCTGCTCCATGTCGTTGTTCAGCACGCTCAGTCGGTAGTTGCTGATGAGCAGCAAGTCGGCTTTGCCTTCTGCTATACCTTGCAGACATTCTTCGGTGGTGTTGAATTCTACAAAATCCCAGTGTGGGTATTTCTCCTTGATGAGGGCTATGTAGTTGGGGTTCTTGTTGCTGACGGCAGCACGCATCTTCTCGTTTATCTTCAGCGAACTGTTGTTGCGTATGATGGCCATCTCGGACGATTTCAACAATGGATCGAGCGATTCGAGATTCTGTGCCTCAGAGTCATATACGCCCATACCATTGGGGAATGCCACATCCACCTCGCCTTTGTTCAGTGCCTCGATGACACTGCTGGTAGACGGGTATGGCACTGCCTCGAACCTTAGGTTTATGTTTTTGAACATCTCGGTCATCTTGGCCATGAAGTCGACCAGCAGACCCATTGGTCGCCCCGTTAAGGGATGAGTGCCGCAGAAAGGCATGTAGTTGTCGCGGTAGCCAATGCGTATGACGCCATGCTTGTTTATCCAGTTGGTCTCGGCTGTGGGCAGATAGTTGAACATGCTTTTGTTGGAGAAGTACACCTCGTGTAGATCGCGGTCGTAATAGGCGTTTTGCGAGAGTATCTTCGACATGGCACGATCCATCTCCAATTTCAGGTCGGGACGCTGTTTGTTGATCGCAAAGTATATCTCGGACGAACCTATGTGTGCAACAGGCAGACACATGTTGCCAGCGATGTCCTGGAAAGCGGTAACGGCAGCCACGGCATCCAGTTCGCCTCGTTTCAGCATTTCGATGTATTGGTTCTCGCTCACCTCATACCTCAATATCTCTATCCCTAGTGAGTGCGTCTTCGTCCATTCCGTCAGCAGACTGTCTTGCAAACTACCTTTGTTTACACCTACGCGCTTGCCTCTCAGTGTGTTAAGTTCGCCAACCTTTATGGCTGTGTTGCTGGCAAGTTTGGTGATGTAGAAATCCTCCTTACCCATCTCGCGGTCGGAGAACAGCATGGTGTTTTCACGCTCTTCTGTTCGTGACACGTCCGAGAGGATGTCAATCTCGCCATTCTGCAGCTTTTTGAACAGTTCCACCCATATCCCCTCAACATATTCGTATTTCCAACCCGTATTGGCAGCCAATCGCTGCTGGTACTCGTAGGCATAGCCTGAACGCCTTCCTTTTTCGTCCATGTGGTTGTAGGCTGATTCATACCAACCCACCTTTACAACTTTTGTGTTGGGTGTGTCGGCAAGAACAGCCATGCGGCTGGCGAAGAGCAGTATTGCCAGCAGCAGATATGTTTTTTTGAGAATGGATTGAGTATGTGACATGGTATGATTTCTCGCTCGTATTTAGCTTGATTGTCACAAAGTTAATTAAAAATGCTTTTTTCGCCAAATATTTTTATAAAAATATGTTTGCGCGCGCGTATAATGCTCTTCTTTTGCTTTCCTTTTGCCCTCTTTGCTCAACAAAAGCACGAGGTTCAGCCTTTTTGTTCTTCTTCAAGATATTCCGCAAAGATGCGTGCCGCATTCTCCACTTTGGCTCCGCAAGGGCGTTTCTTGTAGTATTCGGCATTGCGCTCGTCAGGCACATAGGTTATCTCTACCTTCCCTTTCAGTCCTAGCAGTTCGGCACAGATGAAAGTGCCGTTTTGCTCCTTCCATCGTGCTAGCAGTTGTTGTACCACCTGGTAGCAATGTGCCTTTCCATCGCGGTCTTCTCCGCGCGTCTGTCCTTCCTTCATGCCTGCCAGAACAACAAGGCCCGACACTGCTCCGCACATCATGCGCATGCGTCCTACGCCTCCGCCAAATCCTGCCCCGACAAGCTTTGCCTGTATGTCGCTGAAGCCATACAGATCGGCAAATGCAGCTACTACACTTTGGCAGCAGCCATATCCCTCTTTAAAGTTCTCAACAGCACGTTGAACTCTCTCTTCGTATTTCATATCGTATTGTTTTTAATATCTTTACTCCCTTTTTACTCCCTTTAAAATCCTTTCACTTTCGTCCCTTTTACTCTGCATTTTGACCTTAGTCAAAAGCTTTACTACCTTTTTACTGCCCTTTTACTACCCTTTAAATCAACACGAATATATATTGTGCTGCAAGTCCTGCAAGATAGCTGGCAATGTTGCACGATAGGCTGTATGTAAATGCTTTTCGCGTATTGCGCAGTATGAGGCGATAGGCTAGTGCTTCGACTGCAACAACCAATAGTTCGAGTATAAGGATGTGTGATGTGGAGAGTGGAAGGCACAAGGCCAGTATATTGAGCGGGACGTTTGTACAGATGTTGATAAGAGAGGAAAATGTCAGCACCTTGACGCTGCGTACCCCCAATGCAATAAGCACAAGTCCCTCGATGATGATGGTGCCCAGTAGGGCCTTTATCAGAACGATGGGGAGGTCGAGATAGATGTAGAGCGTGGCCAGCAGATAGCCCGCTATGAGTGCTGCGGCTAGTAGACCAAAGGCATAGCCTTCGCGTCGGGGGAAGAGACGGTTGGCATAGTGTAGTGTGATGGGCATGGAACTGTTTACCAACCATGTGGCTGCCAAGGCATAGCCTGTGCCGATGGGAGATAGGATGAAGAATAAAACGCTGAATGATAAGCTTATGACCAGTGTCTTCCGAAGTCCTAGTTTCATAGCTATGAATCCTCCCATAGCCTTTCCCGTCATGGCTGTTGCTGCAAATATAAAGAAGAGTGTTAGCCCTGTTCCTTCGCTTGTGGGTATCATCTTGCCGATGAAGGAACGGCCGAAGACAATGAGCAAGATGGCGGTTAGTATGGCGATGGCTGTCCATCTGCCGTATGTGCCAGCATGGCTGCATTCCACTTCCTTTTTCCTGTCTCTTTTTATCCTTTCTTCCTTCTCCCTGTCTCTTTCTATCCTCTCTTTCTTCTCTCCAGCTTTCTCTGTGCTCTCTTTCTTTTTTACTGTCTCTATGTTCAGGCTGAATGTAAGGAACAGGAGTATGGCCGATAGGACGTAGAGCATTGGAGGGACGCAGAAAGCCTGACCGATGGCCAGGCCCATGGCTCCGCTGGAGACGAAGATGCTGATGGAACGAATGTCGTTGCGGGAAGATAGTGTCACGTATTTTCCGCCGCAAACATGAAAGATTGAGTTGCCCAGTCCCAGAAAAAGGGTAGGGATGAGGAACATGATTGGTGGGAAAAGACTCTCGGACAATACGGTCAGAATGCTGCCCAGTAGCAGCAGTAGTGTGGCGATGCGTAATGGCTTTCTCAGACTGCTTGCGCGGTCGATATAGCAGCCCGTAAATGGCTGTGTTGCAAATGCCAGAAGGTTGTAGGAGAGAAAGAGCAGGCAGCAGGTGTTAATGTCGGCACACACCATCAACCCCATCATGCAGCATGCGCATATGCCATCCACCAAGAGGTGCATGACGGTAAGTTGCATTGTGGAGATGTGTTCTCTGCGAATCATATCCTTGATTCGAAATCGAGGTGTTCTTTCTTAGGGTGTAAGGGCTGCATTACACAAGTTCAAGTTGCAGCAGATCCTTCAACAGCTGTACAGCTTTGTTGTGTTCCACCATTTTATTATATATATCCTCTTTGGTAATGATTTTCTGGGTAGCATCAATCTTCGACACATTGATGGCATACTCGATGGCGTGGTTGTTGAATCCACGACGTATGTGCTCGATAATGGTTGGCAGCACCTCCTGGAATGTCTCCTTTACAAGGTCGTTGTTTACCGTGAAGGTGAAGTGAGTCTCGCTGTCGATGTGCAGTTCCATTACCTCCATGCGCTGTGCTATAGCCTTGTGCTCGATGGGAAGCATGTTGGCAGCCTGAATCCAGTATAGTCGTAGGTCGTGCTCGTTCAGCTTGCCTATAGGCTTGTCTTTGATGTCCGTCTGCACTATGTTTTTTTTCTGCTCCGTCTTGGCCGGTTCGTTCAAGTTGGGGTGTAATATGGACGGTCCGAAGCTAGTGAGTGTGCGCAGACGAGGTCTTTGAACTTCTTCCTTCGTGGCAGGTTTGCCAGGCTGAGTATAGGACGGTGTATATGTCGGTGTGTTGTTTGCCTGCACATTTGCAGCCATATTGCTTGTGGCATTTGCAGCCACATTGCCTGTCGCATTTGCAGCCGTGTTGCTTGGTACATTCAGTGTGGTGGGAGTAGCCTGTCTTGTGTTCGCAGCGGCTACGGACTGTTGCCCCTCAGACGCTGTCTGAACGGCGTTGAACAATGGGGCTAGTGTCTTGGGGCGACGCCCCGCACTGGCATCCTCGGGTTGTGCTGCTTGTATGAGGCATATCTCAACCTGCAGGCGTTTGTTACGGCTGGTACGGTAGTTCTGGTCACAGTCGTTGCACAGTTTGATGGTGCGATACAGGAAGCGGGGCTCGCAACGTTTAGCCTGTTCCTGGAATCGCTGGCGCATGGCACTGCTCACCTCCAGCAGAGGCAGCGTCTGCTCGTCACGGCTTACCATGAGGTCGCGCATGTGTGCAGCCAGTCCGCCGATGAAGATACCAGGGTCGAATCCCTTGTTTATCACTTCGTTCAAGAGCAACATACATGGTTCTACCTCGTGTTTCAGGAAGTGATCAACAAGACGGAAATAATACTCTGTGTCGAGTACGTTCAGATTAGCCAGCGTCTGCTGGTAGGTGATGTTACCTCCCGTGAAGCTAACCATCTGGTCGAAGATGGACAGTGCGTCGCGCATACCTCCATCAGCCTTTTGGGCAATGAGGTTGAGCGACTCATCGTCGACCGTATATCCTTCTTTCTCTGCCACATAGCGCAGATGGTCCACGGTGTTCTGTATCGTCATTCGTGCAAAATCATACACCTGGCATCTTGACAGAATGGTAGGAAGAATCTTGTGCTTTTCGGTTGTAGCCATGACGAAGATGACGTATGATGGTGGCTCCTCCAAAGTCTTGAGGAAGGCATTGAAGGCCGCTGTCGAAAGCATGTGCACCTCGTCGATGATGAACACCTTGTAGCGTCCTGTCTGTGGCGGTATCTGAACTTGCTGAATCAGTTCGCGTATGTTCTCGACTGAATTGTTGGATGCGGCATCCAGTTCGTGGATATTCAGCGAACGTCCCTCGTCGAATGCTCGGCATGACTCGCATTCGTTGCAAGCCTCGCCGTTTTCGTTGGGGTGCATGCAGTTTATGGTCTTGGCAAAGATACGCGCACATGTGGTCTTGCCCACGCCACGCGGACCGCAGAACAGGTATGCGTGAGCCAGTTTGTTTGTCTTGATGGCATTGAGCAGGGTAGTGGTCAGTGCTCGCTGACCTACGACGGTGTCGAAAGACGCAGGGCGATATTTTCGTGCCGAAACAATGTATTCTTCCATATAAAAAGGATGTGAAGTTGTTCATTAAATGTTACTAAATGCAAAAATACAAAAAAAAGTTGTGCCATCTGCTTTTTTCGCTAAAAAAAACACTATCTTTGTGCACTCATTAAAAAAAAGTATGAACAAATTACATTCTATATTCGATTTCATCAGCCGTTTCAAGATTTTCTTCGTGATACTTTTCTTCGGTGTCATGACGGTGTTTCTCGATTCTAACAGCCTTTGGCATCGTCGTGTCATCTGGGATTCGATTGACAAGTTGAAGAAGGAGATTGCTCAATACGACTCTAGCTATTGCAACGATACGCGTGAGCTGGAGGAGCTGCGTTCGAATCCGCGTAAGGTTGTTCGCGTAGCCCGCGAGAAGTATTACATGACACGTCCCGACGAGGATTTGTTCGTCATTCAGACTGATCCCACGGCCCCTGAGGGAGCTGTGGTCAGAGCTGATGTTCCAGAAGACGAGGATCCAGAGGTCTAGCGTAAGAGATTCATAGAGATGAAGTGATATGAAAGAACTGAATAAGGTTCAAAATATTATTTTCCGCATAGGCGGCGTACTCTTCCTTGTCGGTGTATGCGCCTATCTGTACAACCCTTTCTGGGGCATGGTGATGTATACACTTGGCGTGTTGATGTATACCACTATGCAGATGCTTGCCCGCTATGATGGCAGCAGCATTACCCTGCTTCGACTGCGTCGTCAGCAATTGTTCAGCGATCTATGCTTCTTGCTTTCCGCAGCAGCCATGATGGCTCAGGTGCTGCGTTTCATGCCCGAATGGCTTATGGTAAACTCCTGGATTATGCTGCTTGTCGTGGGTTGTGTGATGCAGGTCTACACAGCCTTCCGCATCCCTTCCGAGCTTGAGAAGGAGTCAAAGCGCAACTCGGGCAAAGATGCCCTTCTACTGCTTCTGATTCTTCCTTTCGCTGCCAGCTCGTGTGCCACTCAGCAGTACAATGTCAATGGCACCACCAACGTGTCGATGCTCGAAGGCAACAAACTTTATCTCAAATCCTTCTCGGCTACGCAGATGAGCAATCTCGACTCGTGTATTGTTCAGCACGGACGCATCACCTTCTGCGGAGCACTCGACTCAACACAAATGGTCATTGTGTTCATGGACAACGAGGTGGAGATGCCAATGGTGCTCGAGGAGGGTTTTATCAATCTCACCATCGACGAATACATGCGTAATGTGACCGGCAGTCCGCTCAACGACACATTATATAATTTTATTAGGACAAAGAACAAGCTTGATAATGAGATGGAAGGACTAATGACGCTGGAGTCAAAACTCATTATGGATGGCGTCGACCCCATATCTCGCGACCGTATCTTGTACCAGGAGAGTCAGCGTCTGATAGCCGAGAATGACAAGCTTATCACCTCGTTCATTGTGCGCAACAGCGACAACGTATTAGGCCCTGGCGTCTTCATGTTTCTCACCAGTGCCTTCCCCTTCCCGCAACTCAATCCTCAAATCGAGGAGATAATGTTCCGTGCCAAACCCGCATTCAAGAATCATCCATATGTGAAGAGCTATATCGAAGCTGCCAAACAAAATATGGATAAGATACATATGGGGGAGTGAACACAATAAAAAAGAAGTTAAAAGGAAGTAAAAAGGTAGTTATAAGGACGATAGGATTTGACTGGATGAAGAATATAAAGTGAAATACAAGAAGCAGGACATTCGTCTGCATTTTGACCTTGTGTCAAAAGCTTTACTCCCCTTTTACTCCCTTTTATAATCCCTTTCAAAACTCCTTTCCCTATCGTCCCTTTTACTCCCTTTAAAATCCCTTTCAAACCATCATGACCTCCGAACTAGAAGAAATTATTCAGCTGCGTGAACAGCTTCATCAGCATAATTATAACTACTATGTGTTGAATGCACCGGTCATTGGCGACCAGCAGTTTGACGAACTGATGCACCGATTGCAGCATCTCGAGGAGCTGCACCCCGAGTTGTATGATGCCAACAGTCCCACGCAGCGTGTGGGCAGCGACCTGAACAATGAGTTTGTCTCTGTTGCCCATAAGCGTCCAATGCTCTCACTCTCTAACACCTACAACCAGCAGGAGGTTCATGAGTTCTACGAGCGTGTGAAGGATGGCCTTCATGGCGAGCCGTTCCAGATTTGTTGCGAGTTGAAGTTTGATGGATTGAGCATCTCCCTACATTACGAGAAGGGCCGCTTGGTGCGTGCTGTGACACGTGGAGATGGTGTGAAAGGTGATGATGTGACGGATAATGTACGCACCATTCGCAGCATTCCGCTTGTCCTGCCCGCTGGACTCGATTATCCCGATGAGTTCGAGATACGTGGCGAGGTGCTGATGCCTTTCAGCAGTTTCGAGCAGTTGAATGCCGAGCGCGCACAGCATGGCGAACAGCTCTTTGCCAATCCTCGCAATGCTGCTTCGGGCACGCTCAAGAGCAAGGACTCGCGTGTTGTTGCCGAGCGTAAACTCGATGCATTCCTCTATTATCTGCTAGGCGAGAATCTGCCCGTGCAGAACCATTACGAGAATCTGCAGAAGGCAAAGTCATGGGGCTTCAAGGTGAGCGATGCTATGACGCTGGCCAGCAGCGAACAGGAGGTGTTCGACTACATCAGCTATTGGGACACCAAGCGTCACGAACTGCCCTTTGCCACCGATGGCATCGTGCTGAAAGTCAATTCGCAGGCTCAGCAGCGTTCCCTTGGACTCACCGCAAAGAGTCCGCGTTGGGCCATTGCCTATAAGTTCCAGGCCGAGCAGGTCAGTACGATGCTGCGCGAAGTGACATTCCAGGTGGGTCGCACCGGTGTTGTCACCCCTGTGGCCAATATGGATCCCGTTCTTTTGGCCGGAACGATTGTCAAGCGTGCCACCCTTCACAATGCCGATGTCCTGAGCAGCCTTGATCTGCATCTTGGCGACTATGTGCTTGTGGAGAAGGGTGGGGAGATAATACCCAAAATCGTGGGAGTCGACGAGGAGAGGCTGTCCGAGCATCGCGGACCTAAGGTGGAGTTCATCACTTGCTGTCCCGAGTGTGGCACGCCACTCATGCGCAACGACGAGGAGGCCGCCACCTACTGTCCTAATGATGAATGCCGCCCTCAGCTACTTGGGCGCATCGAACACTTCATCTCCCGAAAGGCAATGAATATCACTTCGTTGGGACCGGAGACTGTCGACAAGTATTTCACCGACGGACTCATCCACGACGTGGCCGACCTGTATGATCTCACGCTCGACAAGCTTTGCCCACCGCCTCTCGACCTTTTCGGCAATCCTCTGCCCTTTAGCGACAAGCAGGAACACCTGCAGCAGAAGAACGTATTGGCTGGCATAGCCGAGAGCAGAAACGTACCCTTCGAGAGAGTACTCTTTGCTCTGGGTATCCGTTTTGTTGGCGAGATAGCCGCCAAGGCCCTAGCCCGCAACTTCCGCACTATACAAGCCCTGCAGAATGCCACTCTCGAGCAGATGCTCGAGGTCAATGGCATCGGCCTTGTCATAGCCCAAAGTGTGAAAAGCTGGTTTGCCGACCCCGGCAACGTGCGTCTTGTCGAGCGGCTCAAAGTCAGCGGATTACAGATGGAGTTGTCGCACGAGGAATTGTCGCAGCAGAGTGATAAACTCACGGGTATGAGCATTGTCATCAGCGGTGTTTTTGCCCATCACAGCCGCGATGAATACAAGGCTATGATAGAGCAGCATGGAGGCAAGAATGTGGGCAGCATATCGGCAAAGACCTCGTTCGTGCTGGCTGGTAGCAATATGGGTCCCGCCAAGCTCGAGAAAGCCAATAAGCTAGGCGTCAGAATTGTAGGCGAAGACGAGTTCCTTGCTATGATTTTGTAATTGAAACCTATCTTATAGTTACTTTGTTGTTAGTTTTTAGATAAATTATTTGGCATTTAGCAAGTAAATTCGTAACTTTGCGCCTTGAAAAATGGCTAGGGTACTTTTTGTGTATTGTTTCCTTGCCGAAAAAATTAAAGGTAGAACATAAACATTTATGGCTCAAAATAAATTCCGTGGTTTAGGTATAGCCTTGATAACCCCCTTTAAGGCAGATGGCAGTGTTGACTTCGATGCTTTGGCCACACTTGTCGATTTCCAACTCACTCATGGTGCAGATTTCCTCTGCGTTCTAGGCACAACCGCCGAGACTCCCACTTTGTCTTCCGAAGAAAAGAAGCAGATTCGCGACCTTGTTGTTCGTCGAGTGGCTGGCCGTGTGCCTTTGCTCATGGGATGTGGCGGCAACTGCACGGCGGCTGTCATCCACGAGCTGCAGACCACCGACTGGACCGGCATCGACGGTGTCCTCAGTGTTTGCCCCATGTATAACAAACCTTCTCAGGAAGGTCTCTATCAGCACTTCCGTGCCATTGCCCAGGCCAGTCCCGTTCCCGTTGTCCTCTATAATGTTCCCGGCCGTACTGGCGTTAACATGACAGCCGAGACCACTTTGCGTCTGGCTCGTGACTGCGAGAATGTGGTGGCCATCAAGGAGGCTAGTGGCAATATCACGCAGATGGATGATATCATCAAGAACAAGCCTGCCGATTTCGACGTCATCAGTGGCGACGACGGTATCACCTTCCCGCTCATTACGCTCGGTGCTGTAGGCGTTATCAGCGTTATTGGCAACGCTCTCCCTGCCGAGTTCAGCCGAATGGTACGTCTGGCATTGAAGGGCGAGTACGACCCCGCATTGCGCATTCACCACAAGTTCACCGAATTGTTCAAGTTGCTCTTTGTCGACGGCAACCCTGCCGGAGTCAAGGCTATGCTCCATGCCATGGGCGTTATTGAGAACGAACTGCGTCTTCCCCTCGTACCCACCACGTTGGTTACGATGGAGAAGATTTCCAATATTGTACGCGAGCTTGGTATAAAATACTGATACTACTTTCGTGCTCAAGTTGTTCGGTTATTAGGTTTTACGGTCGGTCTATTCCGTATAACCTATAACCGAAATAACCGCATAACCGAGAATGTTCAGTTAATGCGAAACTTCAATCACTATAAATCCTTCATTTGCCGGCATCTTCGTGCTGGCCTCCCATTCTTTTTCTGCCGTTTGCCTCTGTTAGTGTTGGTGGCATCCTTGTGTATTTTCTGCTCGTGCGAGAGAAAGGAAGCTATTGAGACGTTGGATAGGGATGAGATGTTTGGTAAGACATTGGTTATTAACGAACTGATGGCTTCTAACCGTACAGGACTTGCCGATGAGAATGGAAAACTCAAGGACTGGATCGAGGTGAAGAACATCTCCTCTCAGCCAGTCTCGCTCCAAGGCTATTCACTTACGGTCGATTCGTTAACGGCTGATTCCGTTTCATCCGATTCACTTCAGGCAGCCTCTTGTGCTGATTGTGACTCTTGCTTTAAGTCGATGAAGATGCAACTGCCGGATGTTACTATTGCTTCGGGTGAGTGTAGGGTGTTCTTTCTGAAGAAGAATGGCAAGAAGAAAGGTGCTGCCGGCGTGAAACTGCCGAAAGAGGGTGGGCGAGTACGCTTGTTATCGGACAGGAACACCATTCTTTCAGAGCTTCAGTACGAGGATCTTTCGGCCGACCAGTCGTTTAGTCGGCAGTCTGATGGTAGTTTTCAGAAGACTTATTTCCAGTCACCTGGTTTTGACAATACGCCAGATGGCTATAATGCTTATTGTGAGCGTGTTGATGCTCATCGAACGAGCCCTGTGCTGATATGGGAGTTGGCCGCTCGTGAAGATCGCCGTACCGATTGTTGGGTCGAGGTGAAGAACGTTTCGGATAGTGCGGTAAGTCTCCTTGGATATTCGCTCAACACCAAGGATAAGGGGGATGGAGAGTGGGCATTCCCCGATGTCAAGCTCGAGAGCGGACAGCTCCTCACCATTCGGTTGGCAGGCAAGAAGGCCACCGACCTCAGCAAAGAGGCCAACGTGAAGTTGTCGGACAGCGAGACACTGGTGCTGATGAAGGACGGGAAGTTTGTCGATGGCGTGTGCGCAAAGGCTGCCGGACAGCAAACGTCGGTAGGCCGTTGTGCGGGGCTGAAGGGGCTCTTCTTCTTCCGTCCCTCTACTCCTGCCGAGGAGAACGGTCATGGCTGCCGGTTCATTGCCCCTATGCCCGTGCTGGACAAGAAAGGTGGCGTGTATGACGGTGTTAAGGAATTGACCGTCAGCCCCTTGCCGCCATCCTCCCACATTCGTTATACCACCGACGGCTCAGTCCCCACATCTACTTCGCCTTTGCTCTCAAAACCGCTACGTCTTACCAAGAGCTGTACCGTTCGTGCCTATGCCGAGGGTGATGCCAACACGCTTGGCAGCGATGTCGTCACCACAACCTATATCCTCAACCAGTCGCATACCGTTGCGGTGGTGAATGTTACGATGGATGCCAACGACCTCTACAGTTCGTCCACGGGCATCTATGCCAATGGTCCCGGCTGTTCGAAGGCTTTTCCGCATCTGGGTGCCAACTTCTGGAAGCGATGGGAGAGGGATGCACACGTTGAGATGTTCGACGGCCAGGGTGGCTTCTCTGTCGATTGTGGCATCCGCATTTTCGGAGGTTATTCGAGAGGTCTGCCCAAGAAGTCTTTCTTGCTGAAATTCAGAAACAAATATGGACAGAAAGATGTGACGTACGATTTCTTTGGCACCGGTCAGCCCGTTCGGCTCGAGGAGTTCGTGCTGCGTTCCGGTTCGCAGGACTATGACCGTGTGATGCTTCGCGACGAGTATTTCACCAGCCTCATGGCACAGCAGTGCCCCACGCTCCTCGTACAGGCATATCGTCCTGTGGCATTGTATGTTAATGCCGAATACTTCGGACTTTACTACATCCGCGAGAAGGTCAATGCCGACTTCGTGGCACGCCACTTGAATGTGCCCGACGACTCTATAACCATCGTAGAGAAGGACTATGCTGTGGAGGGGCGCAGGGCCGAGTACGACCAGTTGCTCAGCTACATCTCCACGCACGATATGTCTCAGTCGTCCAGCTATGCTTACGTAAGGGATAGGGTAGACCTTGAGAGCCTCATTGACTTCAAGGTGGGGCAGTATTTTGCTTGTAACAACGATGTCGGCAACTTCCGTCTTACTAAGTCTGCCAGTGCCAGGAGTGACAACAAGTGGTACCACATCTTCTACGACCTCGATTCGTCTTGGGAGGGCGACATGCCGGTATCGTATTATCTGGACACATCCAACACGCCGTTGGTCAACTCATTCAACATCATGATTCACGGATTGTTACGCAACAAGGACTTTCGTGCCTTAATGCAGAAGCGCGTCGATTTCCACCTGCAGCATACCCTGTCCGAGCAGTATGCTGTGGCGGTGTTCGATTCGTTGGTCAGCACCATACGTCCCGAGATGAAGCAGAACTGCCAGCGCTGGCCACAGCTCACCTACGAGGAGTGGGAGAGGAATGTGGTGACTTTCCGCAAGCAGATCGTTCGCCATGCCAAGACTGTCTCCAGCCTAAGACCCTAGAGCTTATGAAACGTATTCTATCCTTCTTGACAATCCTCTTCTCCCTTCAAGTCGTCCTGGCACAGGATGACATCGAGGTCGTAAACATCGAGAACGAGGCTGTACAGGCTTATATGCAGGACAGTTGCTATTTTCTCTACGAAAGCTACGACACCTCGGTGGTCATGCTCTATGCCGACAAGGAACTGTATGGGCCTAAGCTGGACTGGCCGGCAGGAAAAGAATTGCGGTGGAAGAGGAAGGCTGCGGTGGATGAGATTGAAGAGATCAGAATCACCGTGGGCAATCGCCCTGACTACCGATATGCCGCCACCCACACCACATCCTCTGCCAGCGACGAGAGCTATGTCATCCGCAACCTCTTCCCCCGCAAGACATATTATTATAAGGTCGAGGAGGTGCTGAGCGGCAGTCAGGCGAATCTTCTGCAGGAAGGCGTATTCCGCACCATCGGACTGGTCAGGATGATAAGCGTGGAGGGTGCAAGCAATGTTAGGGACATCGGCGGATGGCCTACATCCTTTGGCTGTCCTATTAGGTATGGTCTGCTTTATCGCAGCGGAAACTTGGATGAGGTGACAGAACGTGGCATACACGACTTCGTGGATAATCTTGGTGTCGGAGCTGAACTCGACCTGCGCGGATTGGAGCGCAGCGAGCGAGGCAAGAGCCTCGATGCATCGCCATTGGGCGAAGATGTGAGCTACATACAGATACCCAACGACAGCTATGCCTTGTCAAGTCAAAGCGACAACTACGTGCGCGACCTGCGTTGGATACTGCAACAGTTGCGCGACGGGCAGAGTGTGGACTGGCATTGCGCTGTGGGCTGCGACCGCTGTGGCACACTCAGCTTCCTCATCGAGGGACTCCTGGGCGTGAGCGAGGTTGATCTATGCCGCGACTACGAACTGTCTTGTTTCAGGGGACACAAACGTTATCGCAGTCATCAGGGCTTCGGCAAGATGATGCCCTACATCAAGAGGATAGGGCCCGATGACGACTTGGCACAGTGTTTCTACAACTACTGGAAGGCCAGTGGAATGACCGACGAGGAACTCATCGAACTGCGTGAGATATTGTTGGAAGACTTCACACCCTAAACCACTACTGTCTTTTTGAACGCGAAGACGCACTTTTAGGCCATCGCCAAAAGTGCGTCTTCGCTTTTGTGTCAATATCACCTGCCTATTTCTTTAATGTTGCATAGTCAATTATGTTGCATAGTCAATTATGTTGTATTGTCAATCTATCCCATTGACTACCAATGTGGATTTGATTTTCAATACAACATAATTTTCAGGTGTTTGGCATTACAAGCTGTCAAGGAATGACATTAGATCCTTGTCTTCCGTCCATAGTTTGCTACTCTTTTTGGGTATAGAGACAGCACATGTGTCGAGGGCTTTCGCCTTCATTTCCATGTTTAACTCAGCATAGATGTTGGTAGTATCTACAGACACATGTCCAAGCCAGGCTCGTATTGTGTTAATGTCCACGCCCGACTGTAGCAGATGAGTTGCTGTCGTGTGCCGTATGGTGTGTGGGCTTACCCTTTTGCGTTTGATGGACGGTACGTATGATTCGATCTGTTCTGCATACCTTGTAATCATCTCGTAAATGCCAAAGCGGGTAATCGGTCCTCCAAGGCGGTTCAAGAAAACGGGATCTTCCTGGGATTTTCCACTTACTATGTTTAGCAGTAGCTTAGTGGTGTTTTCCCACAGCGGACATCTTCTTGTCTTGTTGCCTTTTCCGGTTATTGTCACCATTGGGATTTCACGATTTCTTCCCTTTGGCAGTTGCAGATCTTGCACGCGTATGCCTGATGCTTCTTCAGCTCTGCATCCCGTGTTGTAAATGAAGAGTATAAGGACGTAATCACGCCTGCCTTGTTCCGTTCTTTAGTCTGGTGCTGCAAGTAGCGCGTCCATTTCGGACTTTTCCAGATATGTGATTTGCCTCCTTGGGGCCTTCTTCATGGGCACGTTCCTTATGGTCCTGCACCATTCCACGTGTTCAGGGCTATTGATAGAGATGTACTTTGCGAGAGCATAAATGGCAGCAAACCTTTGGTTGCGTGTGGCAACAGAGCAGTTCCGTTCATTCTCCAAAGATGACAAGAATGACAGTATCCTGCTGTCCGTCAGATCCGTCACCATAAGCACTTCGAGTTTCTTGCGTGCCTCTTCTTCCACTTGGGGTAGTAGCATTCTCAGAGTGTCCCTATAGCTTTTCTGAGTGTTTGGTGAGAGATTCCTGACCGTTGGTATGTATTCACAAAGGAAGCGTCTTACCCAGAATCCGACATACATCGTCTTCTCATTTTTATCCATGGCCGACCTCCTTTCATGCATACTTCTCAAACAGGTTGTTAGCTTCCTTGAGCACGTCATTGGTCATAGTGAGATAAACAGACGTTTCTCTGATGGAGTCATGTCCAAGATAGGTCGATAGTATGGGCAGCAGATCCTGTGCATTCAACCCCTTCCTGATACCACTGAGTGAGTCTTCTCACTGCAATCGTATGCCTGAGGTCATGGATGCGAGGTTTCATCCTTTCGCCATCCGTGCGCCTGATGTCGAGTGTGATTCTTATTTTCGCATAATGTTTTTTGATAGTGGAGGCAGTCAGTTGTATTCCTCTCTTGTTTAACCAGAACGGAGTGTCGGGATCGTTTGCCATACCAGGCAGCACTCTCCATCGCATGCGTTTGGTGATAAGCCTGTATACCTGACGATTAAATGGCACGAGTCTTGACTTGTGCCTCTTGGAATCAATGATTTCTATGTATGACTCCTTCATGTTCACATTGCTGACTCGGAGCGAAAGCGTCTCGCTGATTCGCAGCCCCATCACGTAAGTCATATGCAAGACATATTTCAATGTGCCAGGATAAAGGCTTGTCGTGTGCAATGAGTCGCTACCGGCGTACTCAAATATACGTTTCAGTTCTTCATCCGTGTAAATATAGGGCAGCTCGGACTTCGGATGCTTTGGAGTTTCCATCGACAACGGGATGCATGAGATGTACCACGTGCGAAAGCCCATTTACACAGACCATTTAGTGCCACATGCCTGTGAAACCAGCTCTTGGTAATCTCCTGTTTGTCCCCTCTGACAAAGGACATGCTTTGCTCCTTGGTGATTGCCTGTGCATCAAGGTTCTCGTCCAGAGACTTGGCAAAACTGTTGAGATGATAAGTTGCACTGGTTATCTTGTCTCCAATGGAGTGCCTGTAGTCAAGATACAGTCGGATCATTTCCCTTGCTTTCATAGCAGACCCTCCCATGACATGTCGGCTACCTTGCGCAAGCTTTTCATATCCACCTTTGCATAGATAGCGGTTGTTGTGATGTTCTGATGCTCCAGGAGATCCGCCACTTCCTTCATGGTGTGCCCAGAGTTTATCAGATGTGTTGCACAGCTGTGACGCAGGCAATGGGCGCCATAATGCTTGAGGATGATACCTTCCTGCTTCAGATTCTTTTTCACAAAATTGTATATGCCTCCAGCTGTCAGCGGCTTGTACGGATAGACAGTCCCAAGGAATACATGTTCCTGCTTCCTGCTGTTCCATCTCACCTCCTTAAGTAACGTATTAAGGCATTACCGACTTCTGGCAAGAGGGGCATTACCTGAGGCTTGCGCCCCTTGTCTCTCCTAAGATGTATCTCCGAGTTGTGCCAGTCAATGTCCTTCAGTTTGAGGCTTGCCACCTCGCCCCTGCGCAATCCGTATACGGAAAGCAGGAGTAATATCGCGTAGTTGCGTATAGAAACTGGCGAATCGCTGTTACCATTACATCTCAGGATTTTCTGCACGTTATCCCATGGCGCATAGTTGGGGATGTCTTCATTCCAACCTATCTTAGGTGAAAGAATCATCTGAGGCAGGCCAAAGCGACACCATCCCTTGCTCTCTGCATATTGAAGAAATCCTTTCAGAGCGGAAACGGCTCCTGCTACTGTCTTTCTTGCCTTCCATGTCTCGTCATGACGCTTGCAAATATATCCGTCCAACATAGGGGCACTCAGTTCTTTCAGACCAATGCCTTTTGCCTCTAAATGCAGCATGAAGTTGCGTAACAAGCTATATCTGCTAGCTCTCGTTGCCATTGAGTATCCCTTGCAGTCAACAAGATAGTCAAGGTAGTCATCCACCTTGTCGGAGAGATAGAATGAATTGTCCACAGGCTCAAGCATATCCATAAAGCGGAACCACCTGCGACCAGTACGGAGAAAACGCTGGCGGCTACATTCCGTATTAGCCTTCTTGTTGTCTCGGCCTTCTGTCTGGCACCTGAGTTCTGCGCCATCCGTCAGCTCGCGTATGCTTATGGTGCGCATTGCTTCCAAATGAAGAATTTTTATCAGATGCAGAAGGTATTGGGAGGTCTGTCTGAGGGATACCAGAGACATCCCGTCACGCTTACACTCTGCAAGATAGGCTTCGCGTTCTGCAAGCAGTGGAGCAATGATATACTGGAAACGCCATTCACTCCGAGGCCGCAGCTGGTTCACGATGAGATTCTCATCATCGAGACGATAGTCAAGGCATCCAAAGAAAGATAGGAATCTGACGGATGCGCGTCTAAACTTACCTTGCTTGATAGGGTCGGCTTGTTCTTGAAGTTTCTTTTGGGTGTGTAAACCCATGCTTTTTGCAGCGGCTGCAATCTCTTCCAAACGCACTTCTCTGAGATTGCCGTCTGACAGATGAAATGTTTCGATAATCCTCAAGGTGTATTCTGCACAATTCACGAGGAACTTGCGAGCCACACCCTGATTGGCTGAAATCGAAAGAAATGCTTCACGTTCTTTAAGTAATGGAGCCGCCAGATGGATTTTAAGCGGTCCTGGTTGAATGATGATTTTCTCTAACATATTCTTCGTTATTTAAGAGGTTAGTACTCTTTTATAATAACGGAAAATACACAAGTATGTAGCAAAACACCAGAAAATTATGTTGTGTTGAAAAAAGAATCCACATTGGTAGTCAATGGGATAGATTGACAATACAAAATAATTGACTATGCAACATTAAAGAAATAGGCCTTCAATACAAAAATAAGGGTTCGCACTCAAAATGCGAACCCTTATTCATATCTTTATAAATGATCATGGGGTCAGCCCCCCCCTGATGCATGATGGCGTTGTATTAGCCAAGGAACTTGATGAGCACACCAGCTGCTACGGCCGAACCAATCACACCCGAGATGTTGGAAGCCATGCAGTAGTTGAGGACATGGTTCTTGGGGTCGTACTTGGTAGAGATCTCGTTGCAGACACGGCTTGCCATAGGCACAGCTGAAAGACCTGTGGCTCCGATGAGGGGATTGATCTTCTTCTTGGCGAAGAGGTTCCAAATCTTGACCATGAAGATACCGCTGGCAATGGAGAGTGCGAAGGCACAGAAGCCACCGGCAACGATGCCCAGGGTGGTGGGGTTGATGAAGGCGTCGACCGTCATGGTGGCACCCACGCAGATGCCCAGGAAGATGGTGGCTGCATTCATGATGCCGTTGCTGGCTGCATCGAACAGACGGTTGGTGTCGGCACCAATCTCCTTGATGAGGTTACCGAACATGAGCATACCTACAAGGCTGACGGCTGTGGGCACGAAGATGGCCACAATGGTGGTGACGGCAATGGGGAAGATGATCTTCAGCACGCGCATGTTCTTGATATCGGTCTTGTTGGGGTAGAGCTTGTCCTGCTCCTTCATGTTGATCATCAGCTCCTTCTTAGAGCAGAGGGCCTTGACAACCATGGGGATGATGACGGGCACGAGGGCCATGTAGCTGTAGGCGGCAATGGCGATGGGACCCAGGAGGTGGGGTGCCAGCTTGATGGTGGTGAAGATGGCGGTAGGACCGTCAGCGCCACCGATGATGCCCAGCGAACCTGCCTCCTTGGCTGTGAAGCCGCAGAGAAGGCTGACCAAGAGGACGCAGAAGATACCCATCTGGGCTGCTGCACCGAAGATGGAGAGCTTGAGGTTGCGAAGCATGGGGCCGAAGTCGGTAAGCGCACCTACACCCATGAAGATGATGGGAGGCAGAAGGCCTGACTTGATGAGGGCGTAGTAGAGGTAGTTCATGAGGCCCAGGTCGTGTGCAATCTGGGGCAGTCCCACCTCGTATACGTTGTAGGGCACGCCATTGGCATCGCTCCAGATGGTGCCATCGGCCAGCTTGATGATGTTGTGGTACTCCACACCGTTGATAGTCTCATTGACAGCTCCATACACGCCCATCTCGCCACCGGGGAAGTTGGCGAGCAGTACGCCAAAGGCGATGGGGATGAGCAGAAGGGGCTCATATTTCTTCACGATGCCCAGATAGAGCAGCACGAAGGCAAGCAGGTACATGACGATGAACCAGGGGTTCGCACCGATGTCGCTCAGTGCCGTCATTTCCCACAGCTTTTGCAATGTATTAAGTATGTAATCCATTTTTTAATTCATAATTTGTTTTTAATCGGTTTTGCGGTTTTAGGTTTTGTCGGTTTTACGGAAGTTTGTATAATCCGCATAACCGTACAACCGCTTAACCGTACAACCGAATTTATTTGGCAATCTTGAAGATGGGATCGTCCTCCTCGACACTATCGCCACTGTTGGCCATGATGCCGGTGATGACACCATCGAACTCGGCACGGATGGCGTTGAAGGTCTTCATAGCCTCGATGTAGCCCAGTGTGTCGCCAGCCTTGATGCTGTCGCCTACCTTCTTGGCTACCTCTGAGTTGTCCTTCACGAGGTAGAACTTACCCTCGAGAGGAGCGAGCACGTCAACACCTTCGCCTGCGGGAGCTGCTGCAGCTGCTGCGGGAGCTGCATGGGTAGCTGCGGGAGCCTCGTTGCCGTATGCGATGTTCACCTCGTAGGTCTGTCCGTTCACGCTCACCTTGATGCTCTTGGGCAGGTCGCCCTTGGGAGCGTTCTTCTTAGCCTTGCGGTCGGCCAGATCCTTCTCGAAGTCGGCCTTAGCCTTGCCGCTCTTGTAGGCACGGTACTGCTCGGGGTGCATAGCCAGCTCGAAGAGTTCCTCGTCGTCCTCGCCAAGCTCCCAGCCGTTCTCCTGCATCTCCTTCTTGAACTCTTCCAGCTTGTCGGGATAGTAGCTCTGGGGATCCTGTGTCTCGAACTCGCGACCTTCGGCCTTGGCCATCTCGATGAGCTCGGGTGCTACGGGGCCAGGCAGCTGACCGCTCTTGCCGAGGATCATGTCCCAGATGTTGTCGGCAATCATGCTCCAGCGAGCCTTGCCCTTCTCCATCTGGATGACGTTCATCAGTGCCAGGTTCTTGACGTACTGAGAGAAAGGAGTTACGAGGCAGGGATAACCCACCTTGGGCCATACGTAAGCCACCTCGTCGAAGAGCTTGACGAGAAGCTGGTCGGTGGTGAGCTCGGGCTGGTTGTTCTTCACCTTCCACTTGTTCAGGCTCTTGAGGTTGTCCTCGAGGTCGGTCATGAGCGAACCCATCATACCGCCAGGAAGACCGGGCTTGACGAGCAGAGAGTTGTTGAGGTGGTTGAGCTCGGGGATGTAGTAGCCGAGGAAGTCGTCGCACATCTCCTGAATCATGGTGCGCACCTCCATGTATGCCTCCATGTTGATGTCCTTGACCTTGAAGCCAGCGTCCTTCAGCATCTCCTGTACGGCGATGATGTCGGCATGGCCGGTACCCCATGAGAGGGGCGACATACCGGTGTCGATATAGTCGCAGCCAGCCTCGGCAACCTCGAGGATAGAGGCCATGTTGAAGCCAGGACCAGCGTGTGAGTGGTACTGGATGATGATGTCCTCCTTGTATGCCTTGATGCCCTTGACGATCTCGCCCAATGAAACGGGACGGCCGATGCCAGCCATATCCTTCAGACAGATTTCGTCAGCACCAGCATCGATGAACTGCTTGGCAAGGTTGACGTAGTACTCTACGGTGTGGATGGGTGAATAGGTGATGCAGAGAGAAGCCTGTGCAATCATGCCACCCTCGTGAGCATACTGAATTGAGGGGATGACGTTGCGGGGGTCGTTCAAGCCGCAGAAGATGCGGGTGATGTCGGTGCCCTGGATCTTCTTCACCTTATAGAAAAGCTTGCGCACGTCCTTGGGACAGGGGCTCATGCGGAGGCCGTTGAGTGCACGGTCGAGCATGTGAGTCTGGATACCTGCCTCGTGGAAAGGCTTTGTCCACTCGCGTACGCTCTTGTTGGGATTCTCGCCATAGAGCAGGTTTACTTGTTCGAAACCACCACCATTGGTCTCAACACGATCAAAACATCCCATCTTGATGATGGCGGGAGCTACCTTAACGAGCTGGTCAACACGGGGCTGGTACTTGCCGGCACTCTGCCACATGTCACGAAAGACCAAGCTAAACTTTACTTCTCTTTTCATGTCTTTTTATAGCTTTTCTTTGAATTTTTACCTTAAATTTTCTTTGCGCTGGCCACATGGCCCTTTCCGCCTGTTATCTGGCTTACTGTCTGCTCGAGGATTGCCATTGTGTTGGCATCGATGGCCGCAGGTGCTGCCGCGGCTGCCTTCTTGGGTGCTGCCTTCTCCTCGGGAGCCACAGCATTGACAATCTTGATGAGTAACTTGCCCAGGTTAATCACGATAAGCAGGATAGTGAATACCGTGAGCATACCAATGACCATCAACTCTAATCCACGACCAATGGAGTTGTCCTCCTCCTTGGTGGCTGCACTGGCAGCGGCATCGACAGTGGCTATGTTGTCTGTCTTGGCTGTGCTGACAGAGTCATTGGCCACCGCAATCTGGGTGTTGACGGCTACAGAATCCGCACTTTGTACGGGTGCTTGAATTGAATCTTTTGCCATAATTATCTCAATCTATTTTTTGTTTCTAATACCTTGTCAAAACGGGCGTCAATCTGGCATCTGCAAACCACTCTTCGCCCTAGATATTTTGAAGATGTGCTCCAAAACGTGTACAAAGGTACAATAATTATGTGAAATGGCAACTCTGAATGGCAAAAAAAACACACTTGGAGCCCCAAATGTGCAATTTTTCGCCCTATATAATAATAAATAGGTGTGTTTTTGCTGCAAAAAGTGTCGATTTGACACGTTCGACAGGCTATCTTTTCAGTTGCAGGGTGATGCTGCTTGACTCGCACTCAACGCATACGGGCGGGTGCTCCTTGTGTACCGTCACCTCGATGCTCTGCACCTGCGGCATGCTCTCGAGTATGTTGTTGGCAATGCGCCATGCCACGTTCTCGAGCAGCCTGCTGGGTGTGGCCATCTGCTGGCGCACGATGTCGGCCATCTCGGCATAGTTCACGGTGTGTTGCAGCTGGTCGGTGTGCATGGCTTCGGTGCAATCGGCCTCGGCACAGAGCGAGACGCGAAACCATGCTCCTAGCGTGCGTTCGTCCTCCAATACTCCGTGGCGGGCAAAGATGCGTATCTCGTTTAGTCTTATCTGCATATTCATCAAAATAAACTATATTTCTTCCTCTTCGTCGTACTCCGGCATGTCGGCTCCGTTCTGTATGTATTTCTTCAGGGCACGCTCCACACCCACCTTCCATGTGTTGATGCTCTCGTCGTCGAGCGATAGGGTAGAGACGAGGTGTACCACACTCTCGAGCGGCATGTGGTAGCGCAGCACGCCCGAGATGAGTTTGGCATAGTTCCAATATTCCTTGTTGAACTTGCCCGAGAGACCTTCTACGGTTGTCTTGTACCCGCGCTTGTTCTCGAACTGAAAATCATAGCGATGGGTGCCGTCGGCATTCTTCTGCTTGATGATGCGCCCCTTGGTGATGCGCTTGGGCAGCAGGATGCCTTCGTCATCGTCCATAAGTCCGGTGAAGATCTCGTAGGGTTTGCCGTTCATCAATCCCACAAACGCCACCCATTTCTCTTTGTTGTTCTGGAATCGAACCACGTCACACTCCAGCACCTGCGGGCGTGCCTCTACCATGGGTAACTCGTTGTCCATCAGTATCTCGAGGCATTCGTCCTCGGTAAGGGGTGCCTGCTTCTTCTTGCCTGCTTCGGCCAGTTGTGTGGCAATGCTTTGCTGTGTTGTCATAATTCATGTCGTTGTTCTACTGCCGCTTCTCCTCAAGATTGTGTTCAAGGGGGGGGCTGCTGTCTTGCGAATGACCTTTCTTGTGGCGAAAAGTCCTTTTGTTTTTGCAAAAATACAGATTTTTTTTTATTCTTCCAAAAATATCTTCTTCATAATTTCCCTATCTCGTAATTTGTGGCTATCTTTGCTGAAAATAAATACAGATATTATGGCACTTATTGAATTGATGAAGGCGCGTACCAGCATACGCAAGTATAGTGAGAAGGAGGTGAGTGAGGAACTGCTCGACAGTCTGCTGGAGGCTGCTGCCCGCACGCAAACCATGGGCAACCTGCAGCTGTATAGCGTGGTGGTGACTCGTAGTGCTGAGATGAAGGAGCGTCTGGCTCCGGCTCATTTCAACCAACCTATGGTGAAGGGTGCTCCGGTGGTGCTTACCATCTGTGCCGACTTCAACCGCACCAGCACTTGGTGCCGCAACCGTAAGGCGCAGCCGGGGTATGACAACATGCTGAGCTTCGTTAATGCTGCCAGCGATGCTTTGCTTTATGCGCAGACTTTCAGCTGTTTGGCCGAAGAGGCTGGCTTGGGTGTCTGCTACTTGGGCACTACCGTCTATATGCCTGGACAGATCATCGATACGCTGCAGTTGCCCAAGCTCGTCATGCCTGTGGCAACACTTACCGTGGGATGGCCCGATGAGCAACCCGCCATCTCCGATCGTCTGCCTCTGGCATCCTTTGTGCATCACGAGCAGTATGCCGATTATTCTCCTCAGGATATCGACACGTACTATTTCGCAAAGGAGCAATTGCCTGAGAATCTTAAGTTTGTGGAAATAAACAAGAAGGAGACTCTTGCTCAGATCTTTACTGACATCCGTTATACAAAGCGCGACAATGAGGCTTTGAGCCAGACGTTCATGGATACGCTGAGAAAGCAAGGTTTTCTGGATTGAGAGGGGAGGGTGTGTGACGGTTATGCGATTAAGCTCATAACCGAGCAACCGTTTAATCGCTTAATCGCTTAGCCGCTTAACCGTTTAATCGCTTAACCGCTTAGCCACTTAATCGAGCAACCCGCTACTTTTTGTTCTTCAGGTTGTTCTCGATCTCGTTGATGAGTTGCTGCAGTTTCTTGTCGTTCGTCAAGCGGTCGGTAATGGTCTTGATGGAGTGCAGTGCTGTGGTGTGGTTGCGCTTTCCCACCAATGCTCCGATACGGCTTATCGACAGGTCGGTGTGCTTTTGCGCCAGATACATTGTTATCTGGCGTGCCTGTACTACATTGGCACGTCTCGTCTGGCTGAAGATCTCCTCCTTCGACACGTTGCAGCAGATGCATGTCTGCTCCAGGATGTCATCGAGTGTGATGGGTTTGTTCTCGATGCGTGTGGCATGCCCCACAATACGGCGGGCCATGTCGATGTTGATGTCGCAGTTGTAAACCACCGAGTGTGCCATAAGCGAGTTGATGACACCCTCCAGGTCGCGCACGCTCTCTGTCACGTTTTTCGAGATGAAGTCCACCACATCCTGGGGTATGCTCAATCCGTTGCGGTGAATCTTGCTCAGCAGAATGCCTCGGCGAAGTTTCTCGTCGGGTTGTTCCATCTCGGCCAGCAATCCCCACTTGAAGCGGGTGATGAGTCGTTCCGTCATGCCTTGCAGCTCCGAGGGTGGACGGTCGCAGGTGAGGATGAGCTGCTTGCCATTCTGCTTCAGGTGGTTGAAGATGTGGAAGAAGGTGTCCTGAGTCTTGTTGAGTGCCGCAAACTCCTGTATGTCGTCCAGGATGAGCACGTCTATCTGCTGATAGAAACGGATGAAGTCGTTGGTGGTGTTCTTGCGCACCGAGTCGACATACTGCACATGGAAGAGATGTGCGCTGAGGTAGAGCACACGCTTTTCGGGGTGCAGCTCCTTGATGGCTCGTCCGATGGCATTTACCAGATGTGTCTTTCCCACGCCCGAGTGGCCGTAGATGAACAAGGGGTTGAAGGTCATCTGCTTGGGGTTGCGCGCGATGCTTTCGCCCACGCTGCGGGGCAGCATGTTGCTGTTGCCGGCAATGAAGTTGTCGAAGCAGTATTCGGCTATCAGGTGCGAGTCGAGCTCTGCTTTGGCCTTGGGCTGCTCGTTCTGTTCTTTGCTTTTCTCCTTCTCCAAAGCCTTCTGCTTTGTGTCGTCGGGATTGGTGCTGATGGTCTCCACCACTTGTGTCAGGTGGTTCTCGCTGTCGGTGAGCTGTCGGAAGAAGAGACGCACCTCCTTTCCGAACTGATTCTGCAGGGCAGCATAGGTAAGGTTGAGAAAGTGTGTAGAGATGTATTCGTTGAAGAAGCTGCTAGGTGCATTGATCTTCAGCTCATGGTTCTGGCTGTTGTACGAGTAGAACGAAAGAGGTTCGAACCAAGTCGCATAACTCTGTGGCTCAAGGTGCTCCTTGATGAGTTCGCGGCTACGTTCCCACATCTGTTTATATTCGTTCTGTGTCATGTTCAGTCAGTTAGCTTGTTTTCTCGCACCAAAATTGGGCGAAACGGCTGCAAAGTTACGAAAAATAGGCTATAATGCCAACAATTTCGGCGCAATTTTCAAAAAGAATCGTGCAAAAAGTTTTGGCTGCTTTCCGGACGGTAGCCGCAAGGCGAAGCCGTTCTGTCTGCGTAATCGCTTGTTTTCTTGTAACTTCCTTCTGCTTGCGTCACGTTTGACAAGCGGTTTTTAGTAATGTTATTCAAATTGTTACTTTAGGAAGTTATTTTTTAACCATTACTTAGTTGTCTTTCTTGCCGAATACCGAGTAGTGGACGTAACGCTTGGGGTGCGCCTTGAGGTCGATGAGCAGTTCGTTGGCACTATTGATGGTGCTGTTGAGGTTGTGATAGACGGCAGTGTCTTTCAGCAGCAAGCCAAGATTTCCGTTGGGATCCTCCATCAATTCTATCAGCCCCTGGACGTCGTCGATTGTCTGGTTCACCTTGCTCATCGTCTGTTGCATGTCCAGTTCGGCCAGATTGCTTGTCAGCTTGCTCACGTTCTGTCCTGCCTGATTGAAGGTGCTCATCAGCTGTGGCACGTCCTTGTCCAGTAGTTTGTCCAGCTTCTGTGTGCTGCCGTTAAGGTTGGCCGTCAGTTGGTTGGCATTGGCCGTCAGGTTCTCGACATTTCCCAATGTGCGTTGTATGCTTGGGTCGCTTGCCACTGTGTTGAGGGTGGTGATGAGCGAGTCGACATGCTGCAGCACGGTGCTCACTTCGGGCATCACCTTTGCCACCTGGTCGAAAAGTCCGTCGGCATCATCGCCCGTTATGGTGTCGCCAATGGCTATTACCTCGCGTGGGTTGGATCCCATGGCAAGGTTCAGCGTGCAGCCACCCAGCATACCCTCGGTGAGTGATGCTTTTGTGCCCAAAGGCATTCGCACGTCATCGTCAACCTCAATCTCTACCAGCACCAATCCGGGTTTGTTGAAGTCGTAGCTGATATTGCGGACAATGCCTATCTGGTAGCCGTCGGCATAGACAGGACTGCTGGTGGCCAATCCTTTGGCATTCTTGAATGTGATGAAATAGTTGTGGCTGGGCGAGAGTGTCATGCCCTTTAGGAAACTGATTCCCAGATATAAAACTACCAGAGCCACTATTCCGGTTATTCCTATCTTTACTTCCTTTGTGAAGAATTTCATAATCGGTTGTATTTTAGTTTGCTATATATGTTTGTCTAAACCGTATGTGTGAATGCTGACGCTCATCATACACACTTTTGCCGTATGTGCTGAGTTGCATTCTGTAATATATTCATTGTGCAAATTTAAACAAAAATATTGAAATGATAGTTTCTTTTTGGAAATTTTACACACAAATAGCGAAAAAAGGCACTCTGGACAAGCCGTTTAAGACTTGCAGAGTGCCAAAACTAGTGGTCTAGTCGATTAGGGGACTAGTCGTTCAGAGGACTAGTCGTCTAGTCGTCTAGTCGTTTAGTCGTCTAAACGTCTAAATTAAATATCGAGCTTCAGACGAGCTCCTGCCATGATGCAGATTCCCGGCTGAGGTATGTTGCCAAGGTCGTAGTACTGATGGTTGGTGATGTTGTTTCCGCTAACATACACCTCGTACTTCTTGTCTGTCCATTGCAGCTTCAGGTCGAGTGTGGCATAGGGGTGATAAGCCTGTATGTGGCCTGTCGATACGGGCTTGCCTGTGGCTGCATCGTTCTGGTAGAGGATGTAACCGCCCATACGGTCTTGCCAACGTACGTTCCAGTGTCCTGTCAGTTTGCTGACGATGCGATGTGATAGGCTTGCCGTGAACTTGTGGCGAAGGTATTCCAATGCGTAGTTCGACTTGAAGATCTCCTGCTTGTCGTGACGCTTCTGATGAATGTAGGTGTAGCCCATTCGCAGGTTCTGCACCCATGTGTTCTTCTTCATCATCTCGGCAAAGTTCAGTGCCACATCGGCCTGCATACCCATGTTGTCCAGGTTGAATGCTGTGCTGTGGTAACTGTCGGTGGGTGTGTACATCACCCAGTCGATCATCTGGTTGCCTCGATGGTAGAATCCACGCAATGTGGCTTGTATGCCTGTTGTTGTGTAGGTGGTTCCTAACTGTACGCTTCTGCTCTCCTCGGGCTTCAGACCTTTGTTGCCCTCGTGTGTCACACTCTTGTAATAAAGCTCTGTGAATGAGGGTAATCGGAAGCCTTTGTTATAGCTTAAGTACACCTTCCAGTTGCTGTTCGGACGGTAGGCAATGTCTATGCCAGGATAGAAACGGAACTTGTGGTCGACGTTTGTACTCATGTTGGCCATTACACCAGCAGAGATTGTCCAGCGGTCGAGGATGATGTTATGCTCGAGGTTGAAGCTGATGTTCGTACGGTCGTCCTGACGTGTGTAGCGTGCGCTATCGGCTTTGCCTCCGTGTGCCCAGACATACTGAGCCTCGTCCAGGTCTTTGCCAAGACTTGTTGAGAGAATACCTTCCTGACGAATCTCGGCACCTACTGCTGTGCGTCCGCCCCACCAGTTGAAGTGGCCTCCAAGCTTGGCCCCATAGGCATCGGCTTGATGGAAGTTCTCGCCCGTAAGGCTGTTGCGAATGAGCTCGAAGTTATCGTACGTGCGGTTCCAGTACACGCTGGGTGTGAAGTGGAACTTGCCTTTCGTCTCGGCACCCACACTGATGAGGTAACGCTCATTGCGCTCGTACTGGTTGGGGTAGGCTGCACTGTAGAATGTGTTGGCTCCATACTGCTTCTTCGAGAATCCGAACTGCCAATTAAGCGTAAGGTCCTTCCCGTCAAAGTCGCCTTGGTAGTAGAGCTGTCCCTTCTTCCAGTCGCTGTTGGTTGTGCCACCATCGCTACGTCCGCCACCTCCACTCAATCTGTTCAGCAGTCTTCCCGACAACCATGCTATGCGTCCATCGGCTTGTACTGTTCCCCAGCTTCCTGCTTCTGCACCAGCCTCCAGGTTGCTCTTGCTGTCTTTGCGGGTGACGATGTTGATGGCTCCACCAAACGCTGTGCCGCCATACACACGGCTGGCTGCACCCTCCAGCACCTCAATGCGCTCTATGTCGCTGATACTGACGGGGAAGTCGGCTGCCAAGTGTCCGGTGTGTGGATTGCTGATGTTCACTCCGTTAAGCAACAGAGTGATCTGGTCGAAGATGCCACCATCGATGCTGATGTCCGTCTGTACACCAAAGCCACCGCGCTGACGGACATCCACGCCAGTGGCTAACTTCATAAGGTCGTTGACACTCTGTGCCCCCGACTGTTGGATATCCTCGCGGGTAAGCACAGAAACAATGCGTGCTGACTGCAAACGGGTCAGCGGAGCCATGCTACCGCTAACGGTAACCTCGGCCATGTTCTCCTCGTCATCTACCATGTCCTCAACACTCGTCTGCACGATGGGGGTGGCAGCATTCACCTTCTGCAGGCTGGCTGTGCCCAGAGTAGCAATGGTCAGGACACCAATGCGAACCTCGCGCTTCAAACTGTTGAAGATGCTGTAGCCTTTCCTACCATAATGATGGAAGGTGACGCTCTGAACATCTTTTTTCTGTTTGTTAAACATAAATAAATTGAATTAAAATACTCGCAATATTGCGATTTCGGGGTGCAAAGTTACAAAATTTTGTTCATAGTTCATAGTTATTGTTTTATAGTTTTGTGTTTTCAAACATATTTTTATAACTTTGCGATGTTAAAAGGGTAATACACCTTATATA
>JAGHUS010000185.1 GCA_018064685.1 Bacteroidales bacterium
GCCATCATCAATGCCTGCGTATTCATAGAGCAGTTCGGTTATGGCTTCGGTTTCACGGCATACATGTTATACCTTATATATTATAGCCGCGGCAACTACAAGACTTCCCACTATGCACTCTGCACCGCATTCATGGCACTCTCCATGATGATACCGGGGCTCTTCGCCGGTGCTCTGCAGGAAGCCATAGGCTATCGTCTGTTCTTCATCACCGTCATGGCATGCTGCGCCGTGACGTTCATCATCGCATCGCTGCTGAAGATCGACCCTAACTTCGGTAAGAAACAACAGAACTAAACTAACCAGAACTAACGAAAACTAACGAAAACTAACTATATGAGAAGACACACCCTGATTCTATTACTCGGTTTGATGAGTGCAGGAGCCTTTGCACAAGACCGTATCTACTACACCGGCACCACACTGAGCGACCCTCAGCGCCACGATGGCGGTTTGTCGCCCGTTGTCGGAGTGCATAACATACAGATTATGCGTGCCAACCGCGAGCATCCTTCTGCTGCCAATGGCTTTGGATGGACTTACAATCACCAGCCTATGATGGCTTATTGGAAGGGTAAGTTCTACGTGCACTACCTCTGCGACGAGATTGACGAGCAGGTTCCACCGAGCCATACGCTCCTCCAGACGTCGGTTGACGGTTACAAGTGGAGCACGCCTGAGATGCTTTTCCCAGAGTATAACGTACCGAAAGGTTTCACGAAGGACAATGGTCTGAAGGCCGACAACCCTGATGCGCCACTCGTTGCCGTGATGCACCAGCGCATGGGCTTCCATGTTTCCAAGGACAACCGCCTCTATGCCATAGGTTACTACGGCGTGTGTTTCTCAAAGAAGGACCACAACAACGACGGCAACGGAATCGGTCGCGTCGTTCGTGAGATTAAAGAAGACGGTTCGCTGGGACCTATCTACTTCATATACTACAACCATGGGTTCTCGGAGAAGAACACCGACTACCCTAATTATAAGAAAGGTGACAAGTATCTGCGCCGTGCCTGTGAGGAGATGCTCACCAATCCACGCGTACTCATGCAGTGGGTAGAGGAGAGTGACCGCGGTGATGCCCTCATTCCAGTGAAGGAAGACTATAAGGCTTACAACGACTACACACTGCCTGACGGACGTATCGTGGCTATGTGGAAGCACGCACTCAACTCTGTTTCTTCCGATGGCGGCAAGACATGGGAGCGTCCTATACAGCGAGCAAAGGGTTTTGTCAACTCTAATGCCAAGATCTGGGGACAGCGTCTCTCCGATGGTATGTACGCCACCGTATATAATCCTTCCGAATATCGCTGGCCGTTGGCGCTCTCTCTGAGTAAGGACGGACTGGAATACACCACCCTCAACCTTGTCAACGGTGAGGTTCCTCCTATGCGTTACGGCGGCAACTACAAGTCGTTCGGCCCTCAGTACGTGCGTGGCATACAGGAGTGGAATGGTTGTCCGGCAGACAATGACATGTGGCTCACATACAGCATCAACAAGGAAGACATGTGGGTAGCACACGTTCCGGTGCCTGTTCGCCTTGAGGTGATGAACCATGCCAACGATGATTTCACCCATTGCAAGGCTCTTGCAGACCTTAAGGAGTGGAACATTTACTCGCCTATCGAGGCTAACGTGGCTCTCGATGGCAAGTGGCTCGTACTCAACGATGCCGATAAGTTCGACTATTGTAAGGTGGAACGCATGATTCCTGCTTCACGCGAGCTCACCGTTGACTTCGAGATCTCTGCCGATCAGATTAAGATCGGACTCCTTCACATAGAGTTCCTTGACTATAAAGGCACGCCATGCTCACGCCTTGAGGTACAGCCTAACGGCGATGTACTATGCAAGGGCGGTGCACGACTTGCCAAGGTAGGCACCCTCACCGATGGCGAGACGGCTAAGATACAGTGCCAGATAAGCACTACCAACCGCAACATCACCGTCTTCTTCAATGGAAAGAAGGCTACTACACGTATGCTTATGGCTCCTGTGGAGAGCATCACACGCGTCATGTTCCGCACAGGTACACAGCGTTCATACCCTACTATCGACACTCCTGCCGACTGGGACGGCATACTTCCTGGCGCAGGCGACAGCGCACCTCTTGCTTCCTACAAGATAGCCAACTTCCAGACATCGGTTACTCCACAGGCTGTTGCTGCCGAGACAGGCGCCACCCCATTACCTGCGGCACCTTCGCTCACTGCTCAGGAGAACGCTAAGATAGATGGTTACATCAACCATTTCAACACTATGGAGGACGAGAACATCGTGCAGGCAATACCTAACTCGCAGTCGCTTGCGTGGGTTAAGGACAATGTGCCATACTTCGAGTGCTCCGATCCTTTCATCGAGGAGATCTACTGGTTCCGTTGGTGGTCGTTGCGCAAGCACATCGAGGACACTCCTGTGGGCTATGCCATGACCGAGTTCCTCGTCAATCGCAATTATGCAGACAAGTGGAAGCTCATCTCTTCGGGCGTAGGTCACCACATTCTCGAGAGCCGTTGGATTCGCAATCCGAAGTATCTCGACCAGATCATCAACACATGGTACCACGGCAACGAGGGACAGCCTATGGCAAAGCTCACCGCCTACTCATCATGGATACCATACGCACTGTGGCAACGCTATCTCGTTGATGGCAGCAAGGACCGCATGACGGCTCTTCTTCCTTCCATGCAGTGGGAGGTTGACGACTGGTATCAGTGGCATCAGTTCCGTCCTGACATGCCTTTCCCTACCAAGAAGTCGGGCTATGGCAAGATACGCAAGCGCAACGAGAAGGGTATCAACGGACTCTTCTGGCAGTCTGACGTACGCGATGCTATGGAGGAGACCATCTCCGGTTCACGCACTCAGCAGTTCATGCGTCCTTCTATCAATGCCTACATGTACGGCAACGACGTTGCTCTGGCTAATGTTGCTCGCCTTGCAGGCAATGAAACCCTCGCGAAGGAATACTCAAAGCGTGCTGCCGAACTGCTTTCCGGCATCGAGCAGAACCTCTGGAGCGACTCATTGCAGTTCTTCCTCACCCACTCCGGAGACTCACTCATCGCTGCCCGCGAGGCTATAGGCTTCATGCCTTGGTATGTCAACATGCCTATCGATAATAATAAATATGGTGTAGCATGGCAGCAGGTTACCGACGAAGGTGGTTTCTGTGCCCCTTACGGTCTCACTACAGCCGAGCGTCGCCACCCACAGTTCCGCACCCACGGTGTAGGCAAATGCGAATGGGACGGTGCTATCTGGCCTTTCGCTACCTCGCAGACACTCACTGCCCTTGCCAACTACGTCAACAGTCAAACAGACGGCAAGGCTCTTGAGCACCAGAATGACTCCAACTCATACGGAAACGTTTTCTTCCGTGAACTGAAGAAATATGCCGAGGCACAGTACAAGCGTGGTCATCCATACATCGGTGAGTACCAGGATGAGGTTACGGGCTACTGGCTCAAGGGCGACCAGGAGCGTTCGCGCTACTATAATCACTCGACTTTCTGCGACCTTGTCATCACAGGTCTCTGCGGTCTCCGCCCGCAAGCCGACGGAAGCATCGTGGTCAACCCGCTTATCAGCAAGGACATAGAGTACTTCTGCCTCAAGAACGTGCTCTACCACGGACGTTACGTCACCATCATCTACGACCGCGACGGCTCCCACTACCACCAAGGCAAGGGAGTCGTAGTTACGAAATAACGAAACCTCGAAGAATCGAAATAACGAAACGTCGTAGTTACGAAATACCGAAACGTCGTAATTACGTAATCACGTAATAACGACACCACTCCCCCATCAAAAACCGGAAAAAAACAATAAAAACAAACCAATATGACTAAACTAACGAATCATCTGACTAACAAAGTCAGCCATGCCATCCTCAAAGCATCCCTCATGGGAGGCTTCGTAGGACTCTTCTCACTGTCTGCTTACGCACAGTATCCTACCATCCCCGACTCTGTCAAGGCACGTGGTGCGCAGGAAAGTGCCCAGTGGGACCAACTCAACGAACAGGCATGGCAGCGTGCCCTGCCTACAGTGATGCAGGGCATGTTCGACGGTAAGCCTTTCGTACCACAGTGTTCGAAGCCTTCCGACCTCAAGCAAGCATCCATTCCTGCCTTCCCTGGTGCAGAGGGAGGTGGCAAATACTCATTCGGTGGCCGTGGCGTCAACTACCTCGGCGTGCCTGTTGAGAGCAAGGTGTTCGTCGTTACATCACTTGCCGACTCAGGTCCTGGCACACTTCGCGAGGCTTGCGAGGCTGGCGGACCACGCGTAGTGGTATTCAATGTGGCTGGCGAGATAAAGCTCAAGCGCCCTATCAACATAATTGCGCCATACATCACCATAGCAGGACAGACAGCTCCTGGCGACGGTATCGTGCTTACCGGCGAGACTATGGAGGTTGACACACACGATGTCATCATACGTTTCATGCGTTTCCGCCGCGGTGCTACCGACGTAGCTCATCGTGATGACGCATGCGGTGGCAACGGTATCGGCAACATAATCTACGACCACTGCTCTGCATCATGGGGCTTGGACGAGGTTATGTCTATGTATCGCCACGTTTATGCACGTCTTGGAGGCAAGCAGGACAAGCTTCCTACCGTCAACATCACCATCCAGGACTGTATCTTTGCTCACGGCATGGACCTCTACAACCATGCTTTCGGTGCGTCGATAGGTGGCTACAACTCACTCTTCACACGCAACCTCTTCGCCAACAACATCTCGCGCAACCCTTCTATCGCAATGAACGGCGACTTTAACTTCGTCAACAATGTGATCTTCAACTGGTGGAACCGCTCTATCGACGGTGGCGACAACCTCTCGGAGTACAACATCATCAACAACTATTTCAAGCCAGGTCCTATCACAGGCTTCTCTGTTGCACCTAAGGGTAAGGAGAAAGGCTGGACCGACAAGGCTCTCGCTCTCTATCTCAAGCAGCTCAAGAAGGGCGACCTCATGCCTTACTACCTCTCAGAATACTGCGGTAAGGGCAAGGCACCACAGATATGCTACCGCGTACTCAAGCCAGAGCACGGTCGTTCGAAGGACAAGCAGGAGCTCTGGGGCAAGGCATACGTTGGTGGAAACTATGTAGAAGGTTTTGCCGATGTGACTGCCGACAACTGGAACGGTGGTGTTCAGCCTGCATTGGCAGAGGATAACGACAACACCCTGACCGCCGAAGAGAAGGCAAACAAGTACAAGAACACCGTACGTCAGCTCCTCAAGCAGGACAAGCCATTCAACATTCCTGAGTTCAACGGTCCTATAATGACCACACAGCAGACATACGACTACGTTCTTGCCAACGTAGGTGCCACACTTCCTAAGCGTGATGCCGTTGACAACATCATCATCGAGGAGGTTACCACCGGTAAGCCATACACCGTAAAGGACGCACAGCCATGCGAGAGTCCATACTCACACCGTCGTCTGCCAGCTGATTCCTACAAGCTCGGCATCATCACCGTACCACAGCAGATGGGCGGTCTGCCAGAGTACAATGGCACACCACGCACCGACTCCGACCACGATGGCATGCCAGATGAATGGGAAAAGGCACACGGTCTCAACCCATACGACGCATCCGACGCCACAAAGCTCACCGAGTCAGGCTACATGAACGTCGAGCTCTACATCAACGACCTCGACTACTTCAAGAAGTAACCGTCTCCCCACAATGCTTCACCGCCCACTCCCCCAGCGTTTCGCAGGGAATGGGCGGTGAAATGTTTATAGTATTGCGGAAGAATAATCCGTTTATAAAAAATCGGCACTGATATACAAAGTGACCACCAATGAGATTATTTTTTTAAAACGTGAATGCCCGTGAATTATCCGCGAATTTTGTCGTAAATTCTTATCATA
>JAGHUS010000162.1 GCA_018064685.1 Bacteroidales bacterium
CTTCACGAGCTTTGTCGCATTCCTTGATGAGCCACGGAGCACCACGCCCGATGTTGATATGCGCAATGGCTGGTCGAGTTCGTATGTGCCTTCAGCAAGCAATACTGCTCCACGGAAGCCTGTAACCTTATCCGGTTGGAGCGACGAAACATAGTCGATGGCACGCTGTATCTTCTGACTCTGGTCACCCTTACCTGCAGGCACGGTCACCTTTACTGGCACACCAGGTATCATCTCGGCCGACATGCGGTAGCCACAATACGAGTAATCGACTGGTATCAGCGTGATAGGGTCTTTCTTCTGTGCAACAGACGACACTGATGCGGTCATGGCGCCGAGCACCAACAAACTTGTTATCTTGGTAATTATATTCATTATTTCGTTTCTTATATTTTCTAATTAGTTCCCAATATGATAGCCGCTACAGATGCAAGGTCGGCAACAGACAGTGTTCCATCACCGTTCATGTCGGCAGCAGACTTGTTTAATCCTGGTGTGTCTTCACCAAGAATGCATGCAGCGATGAGTGCGAGGTCGGCAACCGACACCGTGCCATCACCATTCGCATCGCCCTTGATGACACCTGGCCACAGTTTCACGGCGTATATCAGCATATCACCCGTGGTAGCCTGCACCTTCACCTGATACTTTCTGGCAGGATCAAGTTCCATCTCTACGGCCTCAGATGCTACATTCTTGCCTGCTGCATCATCGCCATACACACGTTGTGTCGTTGAGGCATCGCCTGATACGGTTGCCTCTACATAGAGGTTAGTGGCTGCACCACCCGTTCCACTGTAGTAGAACTTCACTCTCTCGCAGTTGGTAATATAGTAAGTCATGTATTTCTCCGTGCCGACACAGTAGTTATACGTGGTGCCATTCTTGCCTGTTGGCACAAAACCACTTACTTTCTTGTCCGTATCAGGATTGATGAACGCCTTGATACCGTCACTGCCTTTCTTTGCCTGCACCTCGTTGGCTGTCGGATTAGTATATTTTATCCACGACGCATAGGCATCTGCCACCTGATATTTGCCTGCCACACCCTTCTCGCCTTTCGAGTCTATATAGATATAGTCGGGCGACATCACCAGCTGATAGTCCTTACCGGCATCTGCCTTTGGGGCATAGTGCTTCGTTGGTGTTGGCAGCGACTTATATAGTTGCACAGCTTGAAGTGTACCTTTGGCGGTTGTCCTCGCTATCTCAAGGGCATGGGTCTGACTCTTTTCGATGTCAATAGTGTCGCTGCTGGTTACGGAACCATTGCCATAGACTGCCACCACACGTGCCGTAGTCTTGAGATAGAAGGTGAATTTCGTATCTTCCATCGTAATCCATGATGCATACATATCCTTCACCTGCTGTCCATTGAAGTCACCAACTGTACCAAGGGTATCCTTGAAGAGCACCGTTGACAGCGGCAGATTCTCATATTCGTAGCCTTTGGTTGCCACCGGAGCATGATATATTCCCGAACGGCGGGCATTCTCTATGACATCCTGCGTAGTTGGAACGAAGTTGATCTGATCGATGTGTGCCACACTCTCATTCAGACCACCATTGACATATCCTGCCACAAAGTCTATGCGAACTTCATCACCTGGTTTCAATTCTACGGTGCGACGGCTCTTGCGTGTACTGAACTGTGTTGCCTCATCGCTTGTCATCCATTCGTCCACCATTTTATCATTGATGCTGACCGCAATCAGATTTGGACCGAGATTCTGGTCGTAGGTCACAGTCTCGATGGCATATTTTCCTGCAGCACCTGCCCACATAGCATGGATACAGCCTGGTCCCTGGTCGCCACGCACACCCTTGCCACCAGTAAATTCGTTGACACTTTCGCGGAAGGCGATACCCGACACATAACCTCCGTGCACCTCATTGGCACCGGCTACGAACGTCTTCTTGTTTGGAACAAAGTTCCACACGGTGCCCTTAACGGTCGTTCCGTCCTTCTTCACGGCATCTACACGCCACAGATAATTTGTTCCATCCGGTAGGAAACGGTATCCATCAGGCACAAGCTGCAGTCCTTTTGTCTCGCCTACGAACTTCATATCTGCTTCCGTAGTGCCTACATAAACCTTATACATGACAGCATCTGCAGCAGGACGCCACTGGAGTGGCAACGGAGTGCAGTACTTGTCGCGTGAGGTAGGCCAGCGCAACCATGCCGTCTTACTGCCAACCTCAGGGTAAGGTGTTGTAGGTTGCTCTGTTGCAGTAGTGAACTGATATACAGGCGATGCATGTTCCTCACCATTGACAACTGCCGTCACCTGCCAGTAATAGGTCGTTGCGGGCGTTAGTGACGATGGCATAGCGGTGGTTTCGCTGCCATCGTATATCGTAGTCATTGCATCCTTGGCAGTACCCATCCTTACCTGATATGCCACTGCGCCATCTACCCTACCCCATGAGAGCTGCTGATACAGCGACTGCTGTATGGCACCGTTCGCGGGACATAGTATTGGTTCGAGCGCAAGACCTGCCTTTGGACCTATATCTTCGGTTTCCTCCGGCACTTTGGCCACCTCACTCTGGTCGAAGGCATAAGAGTAGAAGGTCTCGGGCTTGTATGTAGCAGCTGTAAAGTTGTGTGAATACGATGTACCTGGATTTCCATTGGCGAAGTACGAACCTGTATCCGACAGATATCCACGGTATGGAAGTACGTCGGAGTACTGATTGCAAAATGGATGCTGAGCCGTCTTCGTAAAATAATTGTATTGCGACTGCACCTGCGCCTGCGAGTGGAATCCTATGCAATAGGATGAGATGTCGGTCCAGTAACAGTTGTAGATGTGCATTCTGCCATAACCAATACGTGGGTTACGCTGAGTATTATTGGCAAACCAACAGTGGGAGAACGTGACATGCTCCTTGTTGTAGTCCTCATAATGGCATGTGCCGGAGTTGGTTATCGAGACTTTGTTGTGATTATGCAGCTTTGTCCAACTCACTGTAAGATAATCGCTGCCAAGCGTGAAGTCAAGGAGTCCGTCGTATGAATCAGACAAGTCACAGTGGTCTATCCACACATGCTGACAGTTACGGAATGAGAGTCCGTCGGTGCGACCTTTCGTCAATGTAATATTTCGTATGATAATATTCTGCTGATCGGAAGCATCAAGGCAGATACCCTTGAGAGCCTTGCCGTCGCCTGCTCCAAGAAGGGTGAAGTTGGAACCCATGGAGAGTTCGTCATTCATATCCTGCATGCCCTTACCTATAATGTCGGCATCCACTATTATGACACGAGGCTTACTGCCAAGCAATGCCTGAGCAAGCTGGTCATGGGTTGAGACATGGATTATCTGGGCAGATGCTCCACCACCGGTTACGCCATTGCGACCCAGATCCTGATATCCTGCAAAGCCCACAAGACCATTGTTGGTCCACGAATATGCCTGCATCGCACTTGCAAAAAGCGCCACGCATATCATTAGCAAGTTAGTCGTAAGTTTCGTTGTCATAGTCAGCAGTTAGTTTTTCATCGTCAAACATACGATTCACGATACAGGTTTACTTTTTGCAAAAGTACAAATAAATTCTGACACCACCAAATTTTTCGACTTGAAACAACGGGCAAAAAAAGAGCAAAAAGGTGGAATTTTTCGTGAAAACCCGACTTTCTCTCCAAGGGATTTTATCACAAAATGCCGGAATGCTGGCATTCTTGCTGCATAAGCAGTTTAATAACTGGCACTTAGGTCACATTCCCTCGAAATCACTGCTGGCACTTTCCTGGCAAAACCCGCGTTTTCGCGGCATTTTGCTGGCAGAATCATGGGTCTGCCAGCACTTGCCAGCATTTTCACGGCATTTTCACAGCAACGAAAATCGCAATTTCTTGGAATCAGTTTCAAATCAATGGGTTACAAACACAAATGCCACGATGCCAGCATTTTCAACAAACATCATCTAATTTTCCCCATATTGCACAGCAAAAGCTATGCTTTCACAGGGTAATATCTATCGTTTTACACTGTAAAAGCATAGCTTTTGTACGATGATTTGATAGCTTTTGCACGCAGATATGTTAGCTTTTGCAACGAGAAAAACAACATTCCAGCACACCGGCAATTATATCCAAAAAGGCAAGACAAGAGGGTGAACCAAGCCTCTGTGGCTATGATTCACCCTCTTGATAGAGTTATTTAAGTTTTATCGTTGCATGGTGCAGATTACTTGATAACCTGACCAGCTACGTTGAACTTAGCACCGTTCTTAACGATTACTACGCGACCGTTCTCGATGAACTTAGCGTTAACCGACTTAACAGCTGCAGCAGACTCAACGTTCTTGATGTCTGTTGTGTTAACACCATTGTATGTTACAGTAACCGCACCGATACCAGGTACATTTACCTTAACCTCTACGGTAGCATTCTCGCCATTGGTATCAATAGAACCATTGACCTTAACGTCAGTAGCTGTTACGTTCTCACTTGCAGGATTTACAAATACAACAGACTCAGCAGGAACAGCGTCACTCATAGTGATAACACCGCCTTCGAATGTGCAAGGAATATTCAGAATAGCTGAAGCCATCTTCCAGTTCTTAAGCTCATTAGCTGGGAGGTAAACTGTTACAACTGTCTCTGTGCTGTTAAGCTTAGCAGCAACCTTCTGGTTCTCCACCTTCTGCTGTGGCAGACCATTAGCCTCAATTACAGCTGAGAGGTCGAATGTGTAATCCCAATTCCAACGTGGGTCACCCATCTTGTTGATAAATGCATAGCTTGTTGGATTTGGCATGAAGTTAGCTGTTGTTACACCCATCTCTTCGTCAACAGTGAACCAGTTAGCATCAGTACCATCAACAGCGTTTACACCAC
>JAGHUS010000035.1 GCA_018064685.1 Bacteroidales bacterium
TACAAGTTTCGCATGTTGCCTATCGGCAAGAAATCTTAGCCCTATCGGGGAAATATTTGGCCCTATCGGGGAAATCTTAATAAAGGAAATATTTCTAAAAAAGGAGATTTCCAGCGTAAGCAACAAGATTTCCGGCTTTAGCCGCCTATATTTCTCGCGCAAGCGACTTGATAATCAATCTGATCATTACAAGCGAAAGTTGAATTATTAATAAATTAGGTATTATTCACTATTCACTGAAATAATGAGGTTTTGAGGAATTGCTCAAAACCCGAAGCAAACAGGGAGGGGGAAACTATATCAGCAAGCAAATATGCAAGAAGCACGGCCACATACAAAAGCCAAGACCAGGAAGAAGGCAAGGATGCGGACACTGTTCGCCACGAACTTCAAGATTGGACTGTTCACACTGGGCGGCGGCTATGCCATGATTCCGCTCATCGAACAGAAAGTGGTGGAGGAGAAGAAATGGGTGAGCGAGGAGGAACTCAACGACCTCATCGCCGTAGCACAGAGCTGCCCTGGCATCTTCGCTGTGAACCTGAGCATCTTCATCGGCTACAAACTGCGGGGCACAAAGGGAGCCTTCATCGGCACGCTGGGCACAGCCCTGCCCTCGTTCCTCATCATCCTCTTCATTGCCTTGTTCTTCCACCAGTTTCGCGACAACGAAATCGTGGAGAAAGTGTTTCGTGGCGTTCGTCCTGCCGTGGTGGCGCTCATCGCCAGCCCTGTCTTCAAGATGGCAAAGACAGCCAAGATAAACCGCTACACATTTTGGATTCCCATCGTCGCAGCTCTCTCCATCTGGCTCTTTGGCGTCAACCCCATCTACATCATCCTCATCGCTGGCATTGGTGGCTTTGTTTGGGGAAAAATATCTGAGAAATGATTACACTCTTCTTACAACTCTTCTGGACATTCTTCAAGATCGGCCTGTTCGGTTTTGGAGGTGGCTATGCCATGATTTCGATGATTCAGGGCGAAGTCGTCACGAACTATCACTGGCTCGACTCCGGACAGTTCACCGACATCGTGGCCATCAGCCAGTCCACCCCCGGCCCTATCGGCATCAACTCTGCCACCTACGTGGGTTACAGCAGTATGGTGAATGCAGGCTACAGTCCTGTGTGGGGCGTCGTGGGCAGCCTCATCGCCACCACAGCCGTAGTGCTTCCCAGCTTCGTGCTGATGCTCATCATCAGCAAGTTCCTGATGCGCTACAAGAATCACCCCTACGTGGAGAATGTATTCAAAGGTCTGCGCCCTGCCGTTGTGGGATTGCTGGCAGCAGCCTCGCTCCTGCTTATGACGAAAGAAAACTTCGGAGCGCCTGACGAATCGTTGTGGCAGTTCACCATCTCCGTCCTGCTCTTCCTCTTCGCTTTCATAGCCCAACGCCTTTTCAAACTTGGAGCCATCAAAATCATCGTCATCTGCGCCATAGCGGGAGTACTGTTATTCTGAAAGAGTGCAGAGTGTAGAGTGTAGAGTTTAGAGTAGTGTAGAGTTTAGAGTAGTTTAGAGTTTAGAGTAGTGTCAAGTGGAAAGTGTAGCACTCTAAACTAAGAACTAAGAACAACTCTAAACTTATTCAACTACTCTAAACTCTAAACTAAGAACAACTCTAATCTTTAAACTCTACACTTTTTCAACTACTCTAAACTCTAAACACTAAACTCTAAACTAAGAAAGAACGTGTTTCTCGGAGAAATCATATCACTTATCGTAGCCGTGTCATGGACAGCCACGGCACTCTTTGCCGAAGTGGCCACCAAACGTGTGGGACAGCTCACCGTCAACGTGGTGCGCATGGCTCTTTCACTCATCTTTCTGGGTGCCACACTATGGATTGCAACCGGCATCCCCACCCCATCCTATGCCGACGGCACCACCTGGTTCTGGCTCTCGCTGTCAGGCTTTGTGGGCTATGTGTTTGGCGACTACTGCCTCTTCAACTCCTATATTGTCATCGGCAGCCGCTATGGCCAGCTCTTCATGACACTTGCATCACCCTTTGCAGCCCTTGCCGCATGGGTGCTGCTGGGCGAGACGATGTCGTGGATGGCTCTGCTCGGAATGGTGGTCTGCATGATAGGAATAGGCATGAGCGTGCTGTCGAGAGGACAACAAGACAACAAAACAAGTCAACAAGACAACGAGGCAGCAAGTCAACAAGCCAAGAATACAGCGAGTCAACAAGACAACGAGACAGTCGCTTCGTCTAAGGGACTGAAAGGTTCCTTCTCAAGCAAGCTTCCTCTGCGAGGCATCCTCCTAGGCATCGGAGCAGGAGCCGGACAGGGCATCGGCCTCGTACTGAGCAAGGTGGGTATGGAGCACTACGAGACGCTCATCCCCGCTGCCGACACCTCGGCCATTGGCATGATACCCTTTGCCTCGACTATGATGCGTGCCGTGACGGGCTTCCTTTGCTTCACCCTCATCATGATTGCTACACGCCAGATGCACATGCTGCCCAAGATGCTGCGCGACGGCAAGGCCATGGGCGCAGGTCTGGGTGCCGTCATCCTGGGTCCCTTCATCGGTGTCAGTCTGTCGCTGATGGCCGTGCGCATGGCTCCCGCAGGCATAGCCCAGACACTGATGTCGCTCACCCCCATCCTCATCCTCCTGCCCTCCCACTTCCTCTTCCACACCAGGATAGGCTGGAAGGACGTGCTCGGAGCCATCATTGCCGTGGCAGGTGTGTGCCTGTTCTTCGTATAGCAGAGAACGACACTCAAAAATAAGGCTGACTTCCGTCGGGGGAGTCAGCCTTATTCACTTATCGGTCAGCACCATTGACAATTATTCATACCGCCACGGATAGAAGTCCGTCTCAGAGTTACGTTGGAACAGATAGCTTGTAGCGCCGGTGTAGAGTCTGTCCAACTTCAGTATATGCTGATTTCTCCATTCAAAAAAGAACTCGATAGCAGCGTCCTTGTTGCCACGAGGATAAAGTATAAGATGATGGTTCTCGTTGTTGATGACATAAGTGCCCGAATGCTCGACAAGGGTGTCGTCTTCATCAAATTCTATTCTGCCATATTCGTTCACCTTGCCTCCTACTACAGACTTCCATTCGTAGCTGCCGTCTTTGCCTAAGCCGAGTGAAGCCTCCTCATACTTTCCATCCGGACGCTTTGTCGCGCCAAACCACAGATCTTCAATCTTGAAACCTGTTTCGTATGATATGTAAGCAAGCATGTAATAATCATCACCGACATACAACCACATCTTGTAACCTTTTTCTTGCCATTCCAAATTACATTTGATCGAGTCACCTTTCTCGTCAATAAGCGTCAGGTAAGAATCGTTTTCGTTGTAGGTGTACTTATAATGTCGAACCTCGGTGCACTTCCATCGCGGATCATACGTTCCTTGCGTGAACGTCACGTATTCACCCTTAAACTCGAAACAAGACTCTATAGCCGTACCACTCTCTATATATGTCATAGACCATTTACCTTCGAGTGGCCCCTTTTGCTGTTCAGGAACATCACCGGGAACATCTCCAGGAACATCACCGGGAACATCACCTGAATCCTCGCCAGTCTCTTTGTCTAAAACCTTATCGGGTGTAATCGGTTCTTCATCGTCATTGCAAGAAGTAATGACCAATGGCATTGCCATCAATAACAGGACAAAATACTTTTTCATTGTTTAGGGTGATAATAAATATTTGTTTTTACTATTTTGTTACGACTGCAAAATTAAGTATTTATTATAATATAATCAAACATTTTAGCCAAAAGTTTCGCTAACAGCAATGTATTGATACTATTTTCGGGAGGCAAAACAGATGTCCGCCTCCCGAAAACGCATATATATAATAAGGTGTAATTAATAGTCTACTTATGTGCAGGTATTATGAAATCACCCATATCGTAGAATGTCAACATGGTCAACTGGTGGCGATAGAATACCTTGGCATTACTCCATGAGGCAAGATCGTCACACGTCTTGACCAGACCTTCTTTCTTAGCATCTACAAGCTGATCCTTGCCGCGCTCTTTGCAGAGGACGATAAGTCGCTTGCTGCTGGGCAGTGCGCTCCACTTCTCACGTACCTTCTTGTAGGTCTCGTCGTTACAGAACGGACGGTTGGTAGTCACAAATACGACTGTACGGTCTTTGGGATTGTCGGTAAAGGATTCCTTGTTCTCGTCGATCAATTTGTCAAGGGCAAGCATGACACGGTTGGTAGCCACAGTATCAATGTTTTCACCCTTAAAATATCTTGTATCATGCTCGGGAGACACGTCATCATATGTTTCATATTCATTATAGGGTTCAAAGAGGCTAGACTTCAACCAATCAGTTTTATTGTCGGTTTCGTCATAGTAAATAGCATAGAGACGGCTTAAGTCAGAGTGAACTGCACATTTGTCAGGATCATACATCTTATTTCTGCCCCAAGGACCTTCGACAAAGTAGAAACAGTCATAGAAAGGATCTCTAGACGACGTAAGATCTACCAGCGAGATGTGCTTGATGTCAAGGATAAACTGACTGATGGTAAAACGACGAGTAGTTCTCTCCTGGAAATAAAGAGGACCTCCATTCTGTGCCTTCATTTTCGATGTACCGCTACCAGGCACATAGAGTCCAGTATCATCATCGTTGAACTCGAAGAAGAACTGGCTGATGTATTCGCCAGGCTCAAGGTCAGAGACCTCTACCTCGACACTACCATTCTCATATACATTGTCCAGATCAGCATAGTACTTATGATCGTAAACATCACGGTGTGCAGAGCCAACCCAGAAACCAAACCTACCCAGCTTCTTCAGGTCGTCAAGCTGTGCCTTGTTACCAATTATCTTGTAGGATCCAGACAAACAGTAAGTGTCTTGGTCGCGCTGATAGCTGGCATACGATCCGCTGAGAACCAGGTCGTAACCTTCGTGCAGGAGGCATGTGCCATACCAGCTCTCCACCTTCGTGGCGATAGCATTACCACCGCTAAAGGTAACCAACTGCTCTACAGCTGCTTCGTCGCTATGAGTGTAGTCGGCACTTTCAATATATAAGGTGAATGCTAATGCATCGAAAAAGGAAGTTTTCAGTGATATCTCTTTACCATTTATGCAGACATTGGGAATTTTATCATTACCAAGTTTATAAAAGAGATGATTCAAATTGAGTAATGCCGACTTGACAGGATCGTCCTTATAATCTGAACCAAGTGAATTTGTCATGTCTACAATACCCATATTGACGGTACCATTATCATCGACCACTGTTACCTCCACTTTGTTGTTGGGAAGGGTTTTGAACGACATACCCAACAAATAATTCTCATCGGCACGGAAAAAGCAGTATGAGGGAAGAAGTCCAAAAGACTCGACACGACTGTAGTCGAAAACAACAGACATAAGGGGTTCTTCCAATGTATATTCGCCAGTAGACTCGTTGAATTGAGACGGACAGATGGTAAGCGAACTGTGCAGATAACTGGTTTTGTCCACTGCTTTGGTGGTCTTCGCCTTTGCGGGGGAATAGGCATCCTCCTTGAAGGCGAGGAGCGTACCCTTGTAAAGGAGCAATCGGTCGAATACTTCCGACTTGGAGGGATCGAGCTCAACGATACCGTCTAGCGTAGCCAGAACATTGCTCTTCGGTGCTACCACATCATCGTTCTTGCACGAAGAGACAAACATACCCATCGCTGCCAACAGTACGACGAGCATTAGATTAAGTGTTTTCTTCATAATAGTTAAATATTAAATGCTTGGATTGTATTTTTTAGTGAATCTTAATACACCACCAATCTTTGCAACAAGCTGTTACAGCATTCGCAATATGCAAAATTACTCACTTTATACTTTCTGTGCAATAGGGTGAATTACTCATTTTTCACATTATCGCGCATACAAAATGTATTTTTGTGTACTTTTACTGTCTGTACACACTAATTTGCATCAAATCACTTGCCCAGTTACGATTGTTTTCGTACTTTTGCGTAACAAAATAAAAGAGTCAACACACATGACATCATACAGGACTATTATCAGCCTTTGCATTTTGTGCTGGGCAGCCTTGTCCGCCAGTGCCATCACGCCCGAGGAAATAGACGCACAGGTGGAGAAGGGATTTGCGGCACACGACGAAGGGCGATTCGAGGAATGCGTCACGGTATTCCACGATGTGCTGGAGCATATCCCCGAAGATTCACTCGAGCTTAGAGCCGACATCTACAGCACACTCCTGAACGACCACATGCGGTTGGGACAGCTCTCGCTGGCATTGCACTACGGCGAGCTGTGCCTGCAGATTGACGAGAAGTCGGGCAACAAGGACGGACTGTCCAGCTCGCTCTCCAATCTGGCATCGGTCTATCTTTCTGCCAACAGACTGAAAGAGGCTGAGACCATGCTGTTGCGCAGCATCGACATCGAGCGCGAACTGAAACACAATGACAAGCTTGCCATTCGCCTGGGGATGCTCAGCGAGGTGTATACCAAGATGAAGCACCCCGAGAAAGCACTTTCATTAGCCGAAGAGGCCCTACAGCTGGACTTGTCGGGCGGACGTGAGATGAAGGCCGCCATACGCATGTCGCAACTGGGCAGCTGCCTGGTCAGCCTGAAGCGACCGGAGGAGGCACTGCCCCACCTGACGAAAGCATTGCACATACACCAACAGTACGAAAACATGCCCAGCCTGGTCATAACCCTCGTCACACTGGGCATAGCCGAACATGACCTGGGGCACTCCAACCAGGCCATCCAATATCTGCAGCAATGCATCGAGCTGGCAGACAAGAACGGACAGGTGAACCCACTCATCACGGCACATCACGAACTGTCGAAAATCTATAACGAAACGGGCGACACGCGTGCCTACAGCCATCTTGAGCAGTACATACAACTGAAAGATTCGGTCGAGTCACTGCAAGTGCAACAGGAGATTTCCGACCTTGAAGTGCGCTATGACACATACCAGAAAGAGCAGGAACTGGAGAAGAAAGAGCTGCTCATACAGCGTCAGCGCATCATATACATCGCACTGGGCATCACACTTCTGCTCGTCATCGCCATCGCACTGTTCCTGACACGACTGGTAAGAATGAAGAACCACAACATGCAACTGAAGGACAGACTGATGCAGCTCATCTCGCACGATCTCAAGAATCCGGCCATAGCCCAACAAAGACTCCTGCATCAACTGACGCATGCGCTCGACAAGATAGACTCCGACACCCTGCAGCAGATGATCAACAGCATAGCCGAGAGTGCTGATGCACAGGTCAACCTGCTGTACAATCTTCTGGACTGGGCAGGACTGCAGACCGGCCGTCTGCGCTTCACGCCCACCATGCTCTCCCTTCCGCCCATCGTGGAGGAGGTGATGGGCCAGCATGCAGCACAAGCCGACATCAAGCACATCAGCATGACCTTGACCTGCGACGAATCTGACCATACCGTCACTGCCGACCGCCAGATGCTATGTGCCATGCTGCGCAACATCCTGTCGAACGCCATCAAGTTCTCGAACGAAGGCGGACAAGTGTACATAGATGTCGAGGGACAAAGCGTGACCATCAGCGACCAGGGAATTGGAATGGATGGCGAAAGTAATGAAAAAGGTACAGGATTGGGACTGCAAATGGTGGCAAAAATGGCAAAAATAAATCACGCAGACATCACAATCAACAAAAACGTAAGCGTTGGGACGCGTATATGCATAAGTTTCGGTAAAAAATGAGTAATTTACCCTATTGCGGAAACGAGCAGAAAAGTGTAACTTTGCATCACGAAACATCGTTAATGCAAAATTCACCCATGTCGTCATCGCCACAAATAGCATTGTTAGAAGACCATCCCGTGTATCGCTCGGGCTTAAAGCTAGCACTCTCACCCACCTACCATGTGGCGCTCGAGGCGGGTACGGCCGCCGAATTTCTGCAAAAGATTGACTCCACACCCATCGACCTAGCCATTCTCGACCTCATCCTGCCCGATGCATCTGGCATTGACGTGGCCAGCAAACTGCGACAGGAGCATCCCGACATCAAGATTCTTGTCGTATCGATCGACACACGCGAAGAGAGCATCCTGCAACTGGTGGACATCGGCGTAGATGGTTTCCTTAACAAGAATGCTTCGGAGTCAACCCTCATCGAGGCTGTCAAGCAGATAATGGCCGACGAGAAGTACTTCTCCCGCCCAGTGACGTTCCTGGAGCGTGACGTACTCATAGCCCAACAAAGCACCAATCACGAGAAACTCACCAATCGCGAGCATGACATCATGCTAGCACTATGCAAGGGACTCACTGTCAACGACATTGCCGAATTGATGTATCTCTCGCCACGCACCGTCGACAACCACAAGCAACACATCTTTGCCAAGCTGGGCATTCACAACCTCGTACAGCTCGTCACTTATGCCGTACGCAACAAAATCATCATCCTGAACTGACAGTCATCCCCTCGCCTGCCCCTTTCCAGACAAATGGCACGCGACACGCCCTTACCTGCCATTATTTTATTTTTTACCGCCAACCTCCCGTACTTGCCAATGCAGCAGGCTAAATCGAGAAAAAGTGCATCATTTTTATCACCGAAACGGTTTTTATGACTTTTTTCCTTACAAAAATACAATAAACGCACTCTTTTTTCGTTATTAAATAAAAAAGGTGTAATTTTGCACCGAATATTGAACAACTACTATCAAATAGACAAATTATGTGCGGAATTGTCGGATACATAGGTGAGCGAAAGGCTTATCCTATTCTTATTGAAGGATTACATAAACTTGAGTATCGTGGTTATGACAGCGCAGGATGTGCGCTCATCAGTGAAACAACCCAAAACGAATCAGCCATTCTCAACATATACAAGGCCAAAGGAAAGGTGGCTGACCTTGAAGCCGTAAGCAGCGGAAAGGACATCTCCGGCACACTAGGTATTGCCCACACCAGATGGGCAACACATGGAGTGCCTAGCGAGACGAATGCCCACCCACACATCTCGGAATCGGGCAACCTGACCTTGGTGCACAATGGCATCATCGAGAACTATGCAACACTGCGCGACCAGCTGACCAAACGTGGCTACACTTTCCATTCGGAGACAGACACCGAGGTGCTGGTACAACTTATCGAATACACAATGAGTCTGCGCAACGACGACCTCATCACCTCGGTGCGCATCGCGCTGAAGATGGTGATTGGTGCCTATGCCATCTGCGTCATCGACAAGCGTCACCCCGAGCAGCTGGTTTGCGCCCGCAAGTCATCGCCCATGGTGGTGGGCATGGGCGAGGAGAACAAGGAGTTCTTCGTGGCCAGCGACGCCAGCCCCATTGCCGAATACACCAAGAACATGTGCTATCTGGACGACGAGCAGGTGGCTCTGCTGCAGCGCGGACACGACATGCAGCTCTACAACCTGGATGGCGAAGAAGCAGACGTATTGGTGAAAGAGGTGAACCTGGACCTCAACATGCTTACCAAGGGCGGTTTCCCTCACTTCATGCTGAAGGAAATCTTCGACCAGCCTAACGTATTGAACGACTGCATGCGTGGCCGTGTAGTCAATGCGCCTTATTCACGTCCGTGGGCTCCACAAGAGGATATGGGCACAAACCCACTAAGTGTGGTTCTCAGTGCTGTGACCAACCATCGCCGTGAATTGCTGCGCGCCAAGCGAATCGTCATCGTGTCGTGTGGTACCAGTTGGCATGCAGGCCTCATCGGAAAGCAACTGCTGGAGCACTTCTGCAAGATACCTACAGAGGTTGCCTACGCCAGCGAGTTCCGTTATTCAGACTCTGTCATCGAGCATGACGACGTAGTGATGGCCATCTCGCAGAGTGGAGAAACGGCCGACACGCTGGCTGCCATGGAGAAAGCCAAGAAGGCTGGTGCACTGGTCTTCGGCATCGTGAACGGTGTCGGTTCGTCCATCTCGCGCGTGTCTGACACTGGTGTATACATCCACGTTGGTCCTGAAATAGGTGTAGCATCGACCAAGGCCTTCACGGGTCAGGTCACCGTACTGGTGATGCTGGCTTTGGCATTGGGTATGGCAAAGGGAACCGTAGAACAAAATGAGTATGACGAGGTACTGCACGAGCTGGTTCTCATACCCGAGAAGATAGAGAAAGTACTGAAGCAGAACGAGAAGATTGAACGCATCGCACAGACCTACAAATACGCTCACAACTTCCTATACCTGGGTCGCGGATGGAACTATCCTGTAGCCTTGGAAGGTGCATTGAAGTTGAAGGAGATCTCATACATCCATGCCGAAGGCTATCCCGCAGCAGAGATGAAGCACGGACCGATTGCGCTTATCGATGCCGAGATGCCCGTCGTGTTCATCGCCACTCATCATCAACTCTACCAGAAGATTATCTCGAACATGCAGGAGGTCATCTCGCGCAACGGCCATATCCTGGCCATTGTCACCGAAGGCGACGAGCAGATAAAGAAGATGGTGGACGAGGTCATCGAGATTCCTCATACCATTGCCTGCCTTGCTCCGTTGCTTACTGTCATCCCCATGCAATTGCTCAGCTACCACGTAGCCGTTGCCAAGGGATTGAACGTCGACCAGCCTCGCAACCTGGCAAAGTCAGTTACAGTGGAATAAGAAGCAGATTATAGATTTTAGATTTTAGCCTGAGATAAAACAATCTCAGGCTAATTTGTTAATTGTCAGTTTCCATCCACTGCTTCAGCAGGCGGATGCACTCGTTGCGCTGTGTTGCGGGCAGCGTGTTGATGCGTGCACGATGGCTGCCGTTGGGGTCGACATAGAGTTTCATATTCTGTTTCTTGCTGAAGTCAAGCCATGTCAGCACACCACTCGAACTCCATGGATCGTTCTCGCCATAGATGTATATCATCTTGGGATCGTTTTTCTTCAGGAACTTCACTGTATGCTTGTACAAGTCGCCATTGAACTTGATTGTGTCCAGTTCGGCAGGAAGCATCATGCGGTGCAGGTAGTTCTTTGCATTCTTTTCACTTATGCGAAGCCAGGGCTTCAAGGATTGGGTATCGTAGCCATAATAGCCAAGCTCGCGAGCTGCCTGCACAAAGAAACTAAGGAAATAGGGGTCGGGACGGAAATAACTGGGATCGCTAACTTCTACCAAATGTTTAAAGATCACTTCGTCACTGCTTTTCAAATCAGGAATGGTGTGCACATCCTGTCCCCATTGCCATAAAGCATAGCTATACTCCAACACGCACATGTCCAATACCTCGGAAATGCTGACGCCCTCGTTGAAAACGAAATTCTTCTCCTTGCAGTAGGCCGAAAGCATGGGTTCCATACTGGCACGTCGTTTCAGCACTTCTATCTGATAGTCACGAACAGCCTCCCGCTCCATCCTGTTGCCCACCTTAGCCGTCAGGAAGGACTCATGGCGTCCATCAACAAGTGCCTTGTTCAGAGGTGCCACATAGGGAACGCTGACATCCACGTCATCGGGGAAATAGGCACGGTAGAACATGCATGTCTGCCCACCCTTGCTAATGCCTGTAGACAGCCATTTCCGGGTATAAAGCTGCTTCAAAGCCGTCACCACCTCGTGCAAGTCTTTCAGCGAACTCTCGACTGTAAGGTAATCCCAGTTGCACGGCTCCGGCATCGACTCCTGAAAATAGCGATACTCGACAAACACCATATTGGCATTCAGCAACTGACTGATCTCCTCCTCCGACCTAGGATTCATCTCACGCTCGCCGCCATAACCTTCGGTCACGACTACAGTGGGACGGTCAAAGCCGACATGGCCGACAAAGATTCGCTGCGTGAAATAGCCCTTCTCGGGATGCTTGTAATCCAATGGATGGGTAAACTTCATCACGTACTTTTCGGGATACTTCTGACTCTCAATCTTGCGCACGTCACTTATCTGCTTGATGTCCGCAACTCGTCTCATGAAGTCTGTCAATTCTGCTTCAGACGCATTACTCATAGAAAGCGTACGTCCGTCAACACTCAACACATCATCATCAGGCACAGGCATACAGGCTTCCGACAAAACATTCGGTGTTATATATGAATGCTTCTCTACCAGCGTTCCGGCACATGCCGTTCCCACAGAGAAGAGCATTGCCATCAAATTCAAATATCTCATAATGTATTCGTTTTTCTATTTCTAGGTAATTGAACAATAATCATCTCTCTCCACAACCAAACAAGGTGGTCTTTTTCATTCTACTTCTTAATAATCTTCGCAGCGAAACCACCCCCACTAGCCATGTGAAGGGAGAAACTCTTATGACTACCTCCTTCGGGAACGTGAACAACAGCATGTTGCACTTGATAATCCGTGGCAGCCTTGTCAGCATTCACACCATCTTGGAACAATGTAATCTCGTAAGAGCCTACGGGAAGGAAATCGGTAGTTATCAGCACATCGCGCGCATCCCAATTTGTCTCGCCTGCCACATACCAGTCAGCACCTTTACGCCGAGCCATTACTATGTATTTGCCCATCTCGCCCTGCAGGCATCTCATCTCGTCGAAGGTGGTTGGAAGGGAACTGATGAAATCGGTGCATTCCTGTTGCTGCGAGTAGATTGTAGGATTGTCGGCAAGCATAGTGAGAGGCGACTCATGCACAATGTAATGTGCCAACTGGTGGCAGCGAGTACCCATCGTCAATGGATTGTTGTAGATAGGCTGGAAATCAGCCTTTGTGGCATTGCGGAATCCACCTGGTGTAAAGTCCACCGAGCCTACCATACCACGGATGAAGGGGAAGGTGACATCGTACTGCGGCATATCCTTTTCGGGTTCGTCCACCTGCTTGCCGTCTCTCACAGCCTTCACACGTTCAGTCCACTTCACCTCTTCCATTCCGAAGACAGCCTCGAAGTTCACCACATTCGGATAGGTACGCTGTATGCCTTGCGGAGCGAAGATGCCATGATAATCCAACATAAGATGGTGCTGGGCACAACGCTCGGCAATGCGATAGATCATATCCACGCCCTCTTGGTCGTAACGGTCGAGGAAGTCGACCTTGAAGCCCTTAACACCCATTGCAGCATACTTCTGGCAGGCCTCGTCGAGTTGCTCATCAAGCACATTAAAGACAGTCCACAGAATGACTCCCACACCCTTGCTGTTGGCATATTGCACCAATCCGGGCAGATCGAGTTCGGGAATGACCGTAAGCATATCACCGCTCTTAGGATCATACCATCCCTCGTCAAGGATGATATAGTCAAGTCCGTTCTTCGAAGCGAAGTCGACGTAATGCTTGTAGGTCTGCTGGTTGATGCCAGCCTTAAAATCCACACCGCTCACGCCCCAATCGTTCCACCAGTCCCAAGCCACCTTGCCAGGACGAATCCAACTACCGTCATCCTTCAACCGACTGGGCGATGACAGCGAATAGGCAAGCGTGTTGACAGGCATCTCAGTATCGTCGTGAGTCACGACCATTACACGCCAAGGGAAAGTACGCATTCCACTTCCTTTGGCTATAAAGGCCTCTTCGTCGGTGACGTACTTTTGCCTGCGCCAAGGATAGTAATCGAAGGTCTTGGGATAATGTGCAAAGGTGGCAGACAGCATCTTGCCGTGTGCTTTCACAAAGATACCAGGATAGGACTCGACATCCGTCTCGAGAATCGTGACTTTGGCACTACCACAATCGACTGTGGCAGGAAGGAAAGCCTCCAAATCGCGGCATTGCGATAATGGCGCCACATCATAAGTAGCCTGGAACGCCATGGCCATGGGCTTCTTCTCGTTGGTGGAATAAGGCAGATAAGCCGTGAAGTCCTCTGCGAATTGGAAGTCTGCCACTTCTTTTTCTACAAACCAGCCACCTTTCGATCCTCCCACCCATCGGTAGGCCACGCCGGAGTTATAGGCACGAAACTCCACACTCGTTCCGTTGCTGTTTTTCAATGTCAATTGTGTGTATTCATCTTCCAACTGCGACTGTTTGTAGTGTAGGGGGTGAAGGGTCTCACGAATAGTCTTGGCTTTGGTCGAACTGACGAATCTGCCACTCTTTCCTGCCGTAAAAGTAAGGTCGGCCTGATTATCCTTCATCAATGTCTTGCCGTTGTCGACAAGGCTGTATGACAGCTGTCTGTCGGCATTAATCTGCACTGTAAGTTTTCCGTTGGGGGAGGTCAAAGAGGTGTTGACCTGCGCCATAGCAACGAGGGCAAAGAGAAGAGATGAAAAGGTTGAAATATATCGTCTCATGCGCGTACATTATTTTATAGTAATGCGATAGGGAAATTTAGCTTCTACCTCGGGCTTGCTGCCATGACGGCGCTGGTTGAAGGACTGCACCTTATACTCAGTCTTAGGGCATCCCACAACGACAAGATAGGTCGTACCATCCTGCATAGCGGGAACCTTCATTTTGAACTTGCTGCCAGAAATGACTGGGCCGTACGTCGCCTCGCCATTCTTGACATTGACCACGCCTACCTGATAGGTGGCGTTGGCATCTTGGTTGAGTCCCTCGAACTGGATTGTAGCCTTCTTCTTGCTAGTGGCTGCACTGAGATCGACAACATTGAATCCCCACGTCTCGGGTATCATCTCTTCACGAGGCTGAAGGACGATGGCTTTTCCCAGTTGTTGCGGTTCGGCCATGGGTGTCGTCATCTCACCCACGAATCTACGATGACTCTCCTTTACACGCGGAAAGTCGAAGGTAATGAGACGACTATAGCAGTCCAGCATCTGGCTATTCATCTGGTCGATGGTGAGACCGAAGACACGCATATAGGTCATAGCAGGATCCTCGCCTCGTTTGCCGGCACGGAAAAGGTCACCCATCACGGTAATGCCATGCTTCATTGCCCAGTATTCCAGAACATAGGGTGAGTGATAGATATTCTCACCTGCCAGGAAGCGCAGGTTGTGATGCTCGATAAAGCCCTGCCAATGATAGTTCTCGTCTGTTGTCCACTGTGGATTCACCTGCCAAAGCATCCACTGCGAGGTCATCTCAAAAATGCCGCCTCCACCCCACGACACTCCCTCACCGTCGCAACCAACCTGACTTTGGAAGGAGTGACCAAGTTCATGGGCAATGCAGTTCAACTTTTTGTCCTGCACTCTGTTGGGCGAAATCCACAACGCACCAATCTGTCCGTCATAGTCACCGCCATAGGCAGTGCCCTCGAGTGTGTAATTCAGCATCACCATCATTCTATACTTATCGGCTTTCGAGCCCGGAAGGATGAACTTGAGTTGCTTCTTATAAAAGTCATAGAACGACTGCAAACGATTCAACAGATTGTCAAGATCCACCTTCATGTTTTGTCCGTCAAGGTCGGGAGCCTGACTCAAGTCATCGCCAAAAGCCTTTTCCCAAAAGACAACAACATCGTCGGTATACGCCATACGTGCATAGCTCCACTTCGACTCTTTCTGTGTGAAATCATTCTCCTTCAAATCGTTAGGAATATAGATTTCCTTACCACTTGGAGGTGCGAACCGCTGTTGGGCGGATAACTGTGCTGCCGACATAACAGCCAACAGCAGCAAAACTAAAGAACGTCTAAAAAGTAACATATTGATTAAGATTATGGAGAAGGTGCCATAAGCCGGATGCAAGGCCACATGCAGACGAGAATATCACATACGCCTCAACCAACACAAGCAGACTTCTAAGTTAGGTTATAGTGCAAAGTTACAGAGAAATATCGTAAATACAAAAAGAATTCATGGTAAAAAAGGATTACTGCACACAAAATGGGGCGAAAATGCCAAGACATTAAGAAAAAAGAAAACATGTCGCACTCTTTCGATTAAGAATGCGACATGTTTTCCTGCATTATTGTTTCGCCAATCAGACGTTCCTTATCCTACCAACGCCATGGGTGATTTCCACAGAACAACCTGATGCTGTTCCAAAGAGGCACGGACATCGATGAGCCGTTGGTTGCTGCTGCCACGGTAGAGCAGATCCTCGTCACGAAGCGACTGGACGAAAGGACCATCGACAAGGACATCGACATACTGAAGCAATGCACGAGTGCGTGGCTGGCGTATAAGGCTCTCGAAAGTAAAGCCTGTATAGCACCATATCGTCTTGTTGGAGTTCAACCGGATGGCACGTGCCAGTTCGGTGAAGCCCTCTGGCTGATACATCGGGTCGCCGCCCGAGAAGGTGACATCTGCAAAGGGATCGTCAAGAATCACCTTCAAGACATCCTCCACCTTCATCGGCTTGCCCGCATTGATGTCCCACGACTGTGGATTATGACAGCCGGGACATGCATGCGCACAACCAGAACAATAGATGCTGGTACGGAAACCAGGCCCATCCACCGTGGTGTCTTCGAGTATATCAATAATTCTAAGTTCCATTATCAGCTGTGTGTAACACGGTCGTTCAACTCCGAAAGCTTGGCCTTGTTCCAACGGTCGGTAGTACCAACAAGGTAACCCGTGATGCGCTGCAGGCGGTCGATATTCTTGCTGCCGCACTTAGGACATACCTCAAGGTTCTTCTCGGCATTCTCGGCACCGCAGTCCATGCAGCGGTTGCGTGTATGGTTTACCGAACCGTAACCCATATTGTACTTATCCATCATGTCTACGATACGCATCACCACCTCGGGATTGTGTGTAGCGTCGCCATCGATCTCTACGTAGAAGATGTGTCCGCCACGAGTCAAATCATGATAGGGTGCCTCGACCTCTGCCTTGTGACGTGCAGAGCACTTATAGTAAACAGGCACGTGATTTGAGTTGGTGTAATAGTCGCGATCGGTAACACCGGGGATGACGCCGAACTTCTTCTTGTCACCACGGGTGAAACGTCCCGAAAGACCCTCGGCAGGTGTAGCCAGGACACTGTAGTTATGCTGATACTTCTCGCTGAACTCATTGACACGATCACGCATATAGGTAACAATCTTGATACCGAGCTCCTGTGCCTCCTCGCTCTCGCCGTGATGCTTGCCCACAAGAGCCACGAGGCACTCTGCCAAGCCGATGAAGCCGATACCCAATGTGCCTTGGTTGATGACAGGCTCGATGGTGCCGTTGGGATCGAGGTTCTCGCTGCCCAGCCACAGTGAACTCATCACAAGGGGGAACTGCTTGGCGAAGGCCGTCTTCTGGAACTGCATACGGTCGTGCAACTGCTGTGCGGTAACACTCAGCATATTGTCGAGCTTGGCCATGAAAGCATCGATACGCTCCTGCTTGTCCTTGATGCCCATGCACTCGATGGCCATGCCCACGATGTTGATGGTAGAGAACGACAGGTTGCCACGACCGATGGAGGTCTTGGGTCCAAAGCGGTTCTCGAAAACACGGGTACGGCAACCCATGGTAGCACACTCCCACTTGTAACGCTCGGGATCGTTAATGTCCCATTTGTCATTGTGGTTGTAGGTAGCATCCAGGTTGATGAAGTTGGGGAAGAAACGACGAGCCGTAACCTGACAAGCATACTTGTAGAGGTCGTAGTTGCGGTCCTCGGGCAGATAGCTTACACCACGCTTCTTCTTCCAAATCTGGATGGGGAAGATAGCAGTCTGTCCACCGCCCACACCCTCGTAGGTAGAGCGAAGCAACTCACGGATGATGCAACGGCCCTCGGCAGAAGTGTCTGTACCATAGTTGATGCTTGAGAAAACAACCTGGTTGCCACCGCGGCTGTGAATGGTGTTCATATTGTGGATGAACGCCTCCATGGCCTGATGCACGCGACCCACTGTCTGATTGATGGCATGCTGCTTCAGACGGTCCATCTCGTCCAAGCCCTCAAGCGAGAGGTTGAGATAGTCATCGATGGGAGCATCATACAACTCGCTCAAATCCTTATTGGTAAGTTTCTCCAATTCCTTTATCTCCTCGATATACGAACTGCGCACGTAGGGAGCCAGATAGAAGTCGAAAGCGGGAATAGCCTGACCTCCGTGCATCTCATTCTGCGCCGTCTCCATCGAGATACAACCCATGATGCTGGCAGTCTCAATGCGCTTGGCGGGACGGCTCTCGCCATGACCTGCACGGAAACCGCCCTTCAGGATGTGGTCGAGAGGATGCTGCACACAAGTGAGCGACTTGGTGGGATAGTAGTCCTTGTCGTGAATGTGCAGGTAGTTATGCTTTACTGCCTCGCGCGCATCATCGCTCAACAGATAGTCGTCGACGAAAGGCTTGGTAGTCTCGCTGGCAAACTTCATCATCATGCCGGCAGGTGTGTCGGCATTCATGTTTGCATTCTCGCGCGTTACATCATTACTCTTGATGTTGATAATCTCCAGGAAGATGTCGCGTGTCTTTGCCTTACGTGCAATGCTACGCTGATCGCGATACTTGATGTAGATCTTTGCCACGTCCTTACGTGCACTCTTCATCAGTTCCATTTCCACCATGTCCTGGATTTCCTCCACGGTCATCTGGCTCTTGCCACGCATGGCAATGCGGTCGGTAATCTGACCTATGAGGTTGGCGTCGTCGCCCTCGTCGGTGGTCAGCATAGCTTTGCGGATGGCTGCGGCAATCTTGTCCTGATTGAAGCCCACGATTCTGCCATCTCTCTTAACAACGGTCTGTATCATTTGGGTTGGTTTCTTTTATAGTTATTAGTCGATTGATTTTATCTTCAAATTATCCTCTGGCAGCACCCGCTGAGAAGAGTATTCCGCTGAAAATGTAGCAGATGGAAACAGACTATCTTTTTACCTTCGCGAAAACGTTTGCAAAGATACAATAAAGGGATAAAATCTGCAAACAAATCACTAGAAAAATTTCACTTTTAGGAAACTTTTTTCTTTTCGAATTTTCAAAAGTTTCCCAAAAGCAAATGCATATAGTCTAATATTCAGACACTTACATTTTTCGTACAAGCAAAAAGTTTCCCAAAACAAAAACTTATGAGACAACAAAGTTGCATTTTTTGAATATTTCAATTACAAAATATTGATTTTCCGCAACTTGCCAAAACATGTGTAAAAAACGTTCAAACAAGGGCTCAGAAAAGCCTGTCCAAAGGCACACAATCGGCCATTGCCTCATAGGCTTTTTCGCTGGGATGAAGATGGTCGCCAGAGTCAAATCCAGGAGCAAAACGAGAAGCATCGGAGGCGTCGCGAACTGCCTCGTCGAAGTCTACACAGCCATCGAACAAGGAAGAGATACGCAGCCACGCATTGAAGTCGTTGCGGAGCGCATCACGCTGTGGCGTGTAGGTGCGCCAGCCGTTGATGGGCAGTAATGTTCCGCTCCACACACGCAGCCCCAGTTTTCTGGCATGATGCACGTAAATCTCTTCCACGCCACGCTGCAAATCCTCGAGTGCCGGCATGTCACTCCAGGGACGGAAGGGGTTGACCTCCACGCCGACAGGATGGATGATGTCGTTGATGCCATGCTGAATGATGACAGCCTCGGCACCAGCCACATTCATCTCGATGGGGAAACGCGTAGAACCTTTAAGACCATAAGCCTGATAAGTGATGCAATCATACTGTCGCAAGATGCGCGTCCCGCTCACGGCACGGCGGATGACCGAAACGTCACCCCTACCCTCCCTGGCAATGCGCAGCGCAAGAAAGTCGGGCCAGCTTTGAGCCGTAATGGAATCGCCATAGCACACCAAGGCACGATTCTGCTCCTCGGTAAGAATGTCGATGGTATTAAGAAAATAGAACCAGTTGGTGTTGCGAGAGAGATCGAGGGGCAGCTCCCGGACCTCGGCAAAGTCGCCATAGGCATACTTGCCCTTCGAGAGCGGTCCTGTGATGAGTGTCCCCGCATTCATCTGTGTGTAGCCCGCAAAGTACATGCTCACCTCAACGACATCACCCGCCACGACATCCAGCACAACCTCATCGCTCTCCACTTCCATTCCGGGTTGAATCACACATTCTTCCACCTTATTATATAATATAGGCACGGGCGCGTAGGAATTGCTATCCGAACGCTTGGCCACAAAAGCACGCGTGATGGTCACGGGCTCGGTGCCTGTCAGGTTGGAGAAGCGGAAACGAAGTTTACAGCCCGAGAAGCACATCGTCACAGGATAGCGCAATGTGATATCTTTGGCATAGACAGCCTCTTTACGGTCGGTGATGGAGGTGGCGTTGCCCCAGCATGCCACCCATTTGGTGAACTTATTACACATACTTTAATTTTTGTCACAAATAGGGATTTGCGCACAAAGATACAAAATAAATCATTATTCCTCACACTATAATTCACATTTATTTTTGCAAAAAAAGAAAAACTTTGTATCTTTGCACACCATTAATTTAGCATTATTGCACATTATTTATAAATAAAGCAACTCATGAAGATAAAATTTCTATTCGGCATAATGGCCATCGCACTGATGGCAGCCTGCAACGGACAGACAGAGAAAGAGGTGGAAGAAGACGACGCTGAGAAGCAGGAACTGGAACAGCTGCGCGAACTGGCTGAGATACAAAAAGAGGAGATGGCCAACGAGTACGAGAACTTTGCGCTCCAGTACCAGGAGATGAAGATGCAGATCAACAACGACTCGCTCATAGCCCAGCTGGAGGCAGAGCAGAAGCGTGCCGAAGCGGCACTTGCCGAACTGCAGAAGACCAAGGCGAGCGACGCAAAGGAGATAAAGCGCCTGAAAGAGGAACTGAACACACTGCGCGCCATACTGAAGGACATGGTGCATCAGGTGGACTCGCTGCAACGACTCAACGACCAGTTGAACAACGAGAACCTGAACCTGCGTGCCACCAACGAGCAGCAGCAACAGCACATCTCCAACCTCAGCACCGAGCGCAACCAGCTGACCGAAAAGGTAACCATTGCCGCACAGCTTGACGCCACCGGCATACGTGCTCAGGGCAATAACAAGAAGGGCAAGGCAACGGACAAGATAAAGGACGTGAAGAAGTTCGTCGTGTCGTTCAACATCAGCCGCAACGTCACTGCCCAGGCAGGCAACCGCAGCATCTACGTCCGCATCACCACTCCGCTGGGCGACGTGCTGACACGTGGCGGCACATTCAGCTACGAAAATCGCACACTCGAGTATTCAATGCGAAAGGACATCGAGTATACCGGCGAGGAGACCTCTGTCACCGTATACTGGGATGTGGCAGAAACCCTCTCGGACGGCACCTATCGCGCCGACATCTTTGCCGACGGCAAGAACATCGGTCACACGTCATTCTCTTTCAAGTAACCACCATCTAGCCACAACGGCGCTACGGCATTTTCAAAAAAGCGCTAGAGCATTTCGGAAAAAGTGCTAGAGTTTTTTCAAAAAAGTGCTACGGCATTTTGAAGAAGGGGTAGCAGCCATCCCACGGTCAACCACCTAACACGGAAAGAGGAAAAACAAAAAGAAAACTAACTAACCCAATCAAAACTATAACTAACAAGAAACATTATGGACAGTATTTTACAAGGAATTGAGGGCGTGTTTGGCTACATCATCGCACTGGGTGCTGCAGTCATGATGCCCGTCATCTTCACCATCCTGGGTGTGTGCATCAGGATTCCCTTCAGCAAGGCACTGAAAAGCGGATTGTATGTAGGCGTAGGTTTCGTAGGCCTTGGCGTCATCACCGGCTTGCTGACCAGCGCACTGGGTCCTGCCTTGCAGGATGTATCCGATATCTACAACCTCAAACTCCAGGTTTTCGACATGGGATGGCCTGCAGCCGCCTCGGTGGCCTATAACACACTGGTAGGCTCATTTATCATCCCCGTCTGCCTGATTATCAACATCATATTGCTTGCACTCGGTTGCACCAAGACGGTCAACATCGACCTGTGGAACTACTGGCACTTTGCCTTCATCGGCGCTGTCGTATACTTTATGACAGGCAGTGTGGGATGGGGCTTCTTCGGTGCCATCGTGTGCTATATCATCACACTTGTACTGGCAGACATGACGGCCAAGAAGTTCCAGAAATTCTATCCCGGCATGGAGGGCATCAGCATTCCCCAACCTTTCTGCCAGGGATTCATGCCTTTCGCCCTGGCCATCAACAAGGGCTTGGATTACGTGCCCGGCATCAACAAGGTGAACATCGACGCTGAGGGCATGAAGAAGAAGTTCGGCCTCTTTGGCGAGCCTCTCGTGCTGGGTGTCATCATCGGCATCATCATCGGTTGTCTGGCCTGCGACAGCTGGAAGGCCGTGGTAGATAACATTCCCGTAACCCTAGGACTCGGCATCAAGATGGGCGCCGTCATGGAGCTTATCCCCCGCATCACAGGCCTGTTCATCGAGGGCCTTAAGCCCATCAGCGAGGCCACACGCCAACTCATCGCCAAGAAGTATGACGGCAAGAAGGAGCTCTACATCGGCATGTCCCCCGCACTGGTCATCGGCCACCCCACAACACTCGTCGTGAGCCTTCTGCTCATCCCCGTAACGCTCATCCTGGCCGTCGTTCTGCCCGGCAACCAGTTCCTGCCTCTGGCTTCGCTGGCCGGCATGTTCTACGTCTTCGTGATGGTACTGCCCTACACCAACGGTAATGTGTTGCGCAGCTTCATCGTAGGACTTGTCGTAGTGTCCATCGGACTCTACTTCGTCACCTTCATGGCTCCCGACTTCACTCTCGCTGCCCAATCCGTAGCAGAGCTGCATCCCGAGGATAAGGCCGTGGCTGTGCCCGAGGGCTTCCAAGCCGGATCAATCGATTTTGCATCTTCACCCCTCGCCATGATCATCTACTCGGCCATGAAGTACCTTAAGTACATCGGCGCCGGTCTGCTCGTACTGCTCAGCATGGGCATGGTGGTATGGAACAAGGTGCGCATCATGAAGGAGACTGCCGCCAAATAAACAGGTAGCAGGATACCAACCAGGCATATCTATCTAACAAACTATAATCACTAACAAATATGAAAAAGATTCAAATTGCATTAACTGCACTTTTCACTTTTCAATTTTCATTCTTCACTTGCGACGCTGTCGCACAGGAGGCTGACCGCTATGTAGGCAACCAGCATGTGCGTTTCCAGACAGCTTGTCATCCCGAGGACGTGAAGCATTACGACACCAAACTGCTGCGCGAGCGCTTCGTCATGGAGAAAGTCATGGAGGCAGACTCCATCCTGCTCACCTACAGCCACTACGACCGTTTCATCTTTGGTGGAGCAATGCCCGTCAGCAAGACCTTGAAGCTGGAGAACTTCTGGGAACTGGGTCTCGACGTGGACAACACCATCAAGGAGAAGTATTTCCTCTACAATCGTGAAATTGGCATTGTGAACTGCGGACAGGGCGAGGGTATCGTCGTTGTGGACGGCAAGGAATATCCCTTGCAGCCCAAGGAGGCTCTCTACGTAGGCCGTGGCCACATGAAAGACAACAAGGGCAACTGGACCGACGTAAACAAGAACGTAGAGTTCCGCTCGAAGGATGCCAGCAAGCCCGCCAAGTTCTACCTGAACAGTGCCACCGCACACACCCACTACAAGACGCAGTGGATCACACTGGACGGCCGCAAGGGATCGCTCAAGGCAGCCGTATGGGGTCCCGTGGGCACCACCGAGGAGGCTAACAACCGTACCGTATACAAGCTCATCGTCAACGACGTGCTCGAAGAGGGTCCCTGTCAGTTGCAGCTCGGCCTCACCCAGCTCAACCCCGGAGCCGTATGGAACACCATGCCCCCTCACACCCACGGTCGCCGCATCGAAGCTTACTACTACTTCAACCTGCCCGAGGAGCAGACCATCTCGCACGTGATGGGTCAGCCTCAGGAGAGCCGCAACGTATGGTTGCACAACGAGCAGGCCATCATGTCGCCCGAATGGTCGATGCACGCAGCTGCCGGCACCTACTACTACACCTTCATCTGGGGTATGGCAGGCGAGAACCTCTATTACAACGACAAGGACAACATCCCCGTAATTGACATCCGATAATGGGTAAAGGAAAACTGGCTAAGTTTGCCGACATGGCGGCAAACCCTTTGGTTATTGAGTGTCCTTTTGCAGCAGTGCAAGAGGGCACCTTCGATTTGCGCGGCAAGTGGCACGAGAAATTCTTCCACAACAACAACCCCATCGTCCTGGAGTTGGGCTGCGGACGCGGTGAATACACCGTAGGTCTTGGACGCCTGTACCCCGACAAGAACTTCATAGGTGTAGACATCAAGGGAGCCCGTATGTGGACGGGAGCGAAAGACGCTCTGGAGAACGGGATGAAGAACGTAGGCTTCCTGCGTACAAACATCGAGTTCATACAGCAGTTCTTCGCTCCGGGCGAGGTCAGCGAGATATGGCTTACCTTCTCCGACCCGCAGATGAAGAAGGCCACCAAGCGCCTCTCCTCCACCTACTTTCTGCAACGCTACCGCCAGTTCATGCAGGCCGACGGTCTTATCCACCTCAAGACCGACAGCAACTTCCTCTTCACCTATACCGAGGAGATGCTCAAGGCCAACCACATCGCCACCGAGGTGTGTACCCGCAGCCTCTATCAGGAGGAAGGCGAAGACACCTTCGAGGCACGCTCATACCAGACATACTACGAGTCGATGTGGCGCGCCCGAGGCATCGACATCAAATACCTCCGCTTCCACTTGCCCCTCGACGGGGACCTCATCGAGCCTGACGTAGAGATTCCGCTCGACGAATACCGCAGCTACAGTCGCGAGAAGCGTTCAAGCCTGGAGACAAGCAGGTAGGCGGTTGTACGGTTATACGGTTGTGCGGTTGTACGGCTATATGGTTGTGCGGTTAGACGGTTGTGCGGTTAGACGGTTAGACGGATATTACGGTTGTGCGGTTGTACGGATATTAGGGTATTGTTGATACCCTCACGTTAGAAACACTTGGCATTCTAACGTTACTTCCGTAAAACCGCACAACCGTATAATCGTAAAAACCGTGCGTCATCAATAAGCACTCTCGTGCACACCCTTCACGGCACGGCCGCTGGGATCGTTCATCTTCTTCCATGCCTCATCCCACTCCAGCGCGATGGCCGTTGAACAAGCCACGCTGGCCTCGTGGGGCACACTGCGTGCTGCCGACTCGCTGGGGAAGTGCTCTTCGAAGATGGTGCGGTAGTAGTACTCCTCTTTGTTCATAGGTGTGTTGATAGGGAAACGCTCGGCGGCATGTGCCATCTGCTCGTCGCTCACAGCCTCGCTCGTTATCTGCTTCAGGGTATCGATCCACGAGTAGCCCACGCCGTCGCTGAACTGCTCCTTCTGTCGCCATGCCACCGACTCGGGCAGCATATCGGCAAACGCCTCACGCACAATCTTCTTCTCCATCACACTGCCCGGACACATCTTGGCCTCGGGATTCAGACTCATAGCCACATCCAGGAACTCCTTGTCGAGGAAAGGCACACGACCCTCGACGCCCCATGCAGCCAACGACTTATTGGCACGCAGACAGTCGTACTGATACAGCTTCGACAACTTGCGGACAGTCTCTTTGTGGAACTCCTCTGCCGAAGGAGCCTTGTGGAAATACAGATAACCACCAAATACCTCGTCGGCACCTTCACCCGAAAGCACCATCTTGATACCCATCGACTTGATGACACGTGCCAGCAGATACATAGGCGTTGAGGCACGAACCGTCGTCACATCGTATGTCTCGATGAAATAGATGACGTCGCGGATAGCATCCAAACCCTCCTGGATGGTATAGTTTATTTCGTGATGAACCGTTCCGATGAAATCAGCCACCTCCTTGGCCTTAGCCAGGTCGGGTGCGCCCTTCAGTCCCACGGCAAACGAGTGCAGGCGTGGCCACCATGCAGCACTCTGCCCGTCGGTCTCAACACGACGCTGCGAATACTTCTGGGCTATGGCGCTGGTCACCGAACTGTCCAGTCCGCCCGACAACAGCACGCCGTAAGGTACGTCGCACATCAGCTGGCGCTTCACAGCCTCCTCCAATGCCACCTTCACATCGTCCGACGATGCTCCGTTCGCGCGTACATTATTATATTGCATCCAGTCGCGCACATAATACTTCTTCAATTTTGTCTCCAGGTCCAAAGGCTCACCTGCCTTGGCGTGGTAATAGCAACCCGGCATAAAGGGTTGGTATTCGTCGCAGAAACCCTCAAGGGCTTTCAACTCGCTTGCCACATACACCTTGCCATCCTTGTCGCTACCGATGTACAAGGGGATGACACCTATCGGGTCGCGAGCTATCAGATACTCATCCTTCTCTTCGTCATAAAGGGCAAAGGCAAAGATGCCATTCAGGTCCTCGAGAAAATCGATTCCCTTCTCTTGATACAACGCTAGGATGACCTCACAGTCAGATCCCGTCTTGAAGGCGAACTTCTCAGCATACTCGGCACGAATGGCCTTGTGGTTGTAAATCTCACCATTCACGGCAAGAATATGCTTCCCGTTGGGCGAGATCAATGGCTGTCCACCACTCAGTGGGTCGACAATCGACAGACGCTCATGAGCCAGCACTGCCGAACGTCCACAATACACACCGCTCCAGTCAGGACCTCTGTGTCTCAGTTTCTGCGACATCTTAAGTGCTTTTGTTCTCAACTCCTTTGTTTGCTCGGTAACATTAAAAATACCTACGATACTACACATTGCTTTTATTTTTTAACTTTAAACTATCATTTTGTTTTAATTTCGTTGCAAAGTTACGACATTTTGCTACAATTTCAAAGAAATATTAAAACTTTTTATAAAATTTCTATGTATTTACTTGCAGATTGATATGTTTTTTGTACCTTTGCAGTGCAATTAGAAAGCAAAACGCAATATTTACTAACAAAACGTCACTAATAATATAATAAGGTATAGCGCAAAAAGACAAGAAAAAGCCGCAAAACAACAAATTGAGGCTAACAGAAAGACAAAAAGAAAAACAGAGAGACAAAAAGAAATAGAGTATTAACAAAAAAAAAGGAAAAAAGTTATGTTTAAGGTAAAAAAGATTTGGGTAGCAGTTGCAATGCTCACAATGTCCCTCCCCACCCTCGCACAGGACGAGATCGAAGCATCTTTAGGTACAGACGTTGTCAGTTCATACATCTGGCGCGGTCAACACAATGCAGGCGTGAGCCTCCAGCCCTCAGCCTCTCTTTCATGGAAAGGCCTCAGCCTTGGCGCATGGGGTTCATACGCCATAGCACCTCAAGCCAAGTTCGAGGGCACACAGGAAGAGCTCGACGTCACACTCTCATACAACATTAAAGGTTTCACGGTAGGTGTCACGGACTATTATCTTTTCGACACCGGTCACCCCTTCTTCAAGTATGGTGGTCTGGACAAGACGTCACACACCTTCGAGGCTAACCTGGGCTATGATTTCGGTTTCCTCTCGGTCAACTGGTACACCAACTTCGCTGGAGCCGATGGCACTTGCTCGCACGGCAAGCGTGCCTACAGCAGCTACTTGCAATTGGACGCTCCCTTCAAGCTGGCCAAGATGGACTGGACTGCCACTCTCGGCGCCGTGCCCTACAGCACTAGCTTCTATGCAGCCGACCAGAGCAGCGGTTTCCACATCAACCAGATTGCACTACGTGCAGAATACCCCATTCAGTGTGGCAAGTCATTCAAGATCCCCGTATTCGGTCAGCTCATCGCCAACCCCAGCAGTCGCGACTTCTACTATCTGATTGGTTTCAGCATCAATGCATTGTAGGAATTGGGAATTAGAAATTGGATAATAATCATGCGTTAAGCATTTAAAACATAGGTATATGAAAAAGATTGAAGCAATTATCCGTAAGACAAAGTTCGAGGAAGTAAAAGAGGCACTTCTCGACGGCGAAATCGACTGGTTTGAATACCACGACGTGCACGGCATCGGTCAGTCACGCCAGGAGCGCATCTATCGTGGCGTATGCTACAACACCGACGTTATCGAACGCGTAGCCATCAGCATCGTTTGCCGCGAGGTAGTTGTCGAACCTACCATAAATACCATCCTTAAAGTCGCACACACCGGCGAGATCGGCGACGGTCGCATCTTTATCAGCGACGTGAACGACTGCTACAGCATCCGCACCGGCGAGCATGGCGACACAGTATTGAGAGACAAGAAGTAAGGAATTAGTAGTTTACGGTTAAAAAGATTTGCATTATGATTACATTTTTAGATGTCGCAGCTCCCGTCGAGGAGGCGAAAGATTATATCAACGGTTTGGATACTTTGTGGGTGCTCTTGGGTGCCATGTTGGTGTTCTGGATGCAGCCTGGCTTTGCACTGGTCGAGGCAGGCATGACCCGCGCCAAGAACACCGCCAACATCTTGATGAAGAACTTCTGTGACTTCATGTGCGGTAGCATCCTCTACTGGATTCTTGGCTTCAGCCTGATGTACGGTGCCGGCAACGCCTTCTTCGGTTGGGAGGGCTTCTTCTTCATCGGCTCTGACAGCAACGTGCCTGCCGAGTGTACCTTCATCTTCCAGACAGTATTCTGCGCCACAGCAGCCACCATCGTCAGTGGTGCCATGGCCGAGCGCACCAAGTTCTCTATGTATCTGGTATACAGCATCCTCATCAGCGCCTTCATCTACCCCATCGAGGGTCACTGGAGTTGGGGTGGCGGCTGGCTGAGCGAGATGGGCTTCCATGACTTCGCCGGTTCTACCGTCGTTCACCTTTGCGGTGGTGCACTGGCTCTGGCAGGCGCCATTGTCCTCGGTCCCCGTGTCGGCAAGTACGACAGCAAGGGCAAGAGCCGCGCTATCCCCGGCCACTCACTGGCACTCTGTGCACTGGGCGTCTTCTGCCTTTGGGTAGGTTGGTTCGGTTTCAACCCCTGTTCTACCGTAGCCGCTACGGGCGAGACCAACGCCATCAGCATGTCACACGTCTTCGTCACCACCAACATGGCAGCAGCCATCGGCGGTATTGCCGCACTCGCCTACACATGGGTTGTCGATGGCAAGCCTTCACTCTCAATGGTATGCAACGGCGTTCTGGCCGGCCTCGTAGGTATTACTGCTGGCTGCGACTGCGTCAGCATCGGTTCAAGCTTCCTCATCGGCCTCATCTGCTCACTGGCCATGTGTGTTAGCGTAAACGTACTGGATAAGGTTTGCAAGATCGACGATCCCGTTGGTGCTGTCAGCGTACACGGCGTATGCGGTCTGCTGGGCACCATCCTCACCGCAGTGTTCTGCGATCCCGAGATCGACGGTGTCGAGACCACCCTTGGCGTACAGACCCTCGGTGCTGTTACCGTAGCAGCCTTTGCCTTTATTGCCGGCCTCATCATCTTCCTCGGCATCAAGTACACCTTCGGCCTGCGTGTTGAAAAGCGCATCGAGGAGGAAGGTCTTGATATCTACGAGCACGGTGAAGGTGCTTACAACTAAAGAGACACTAGTGGAAGACTCCTCCCCCACTCCCCTTCGGGAGGATCTTCCTACCTATAAATGCATTACACCAAGGGGGGAGACAAACTACAACCCGCAAACTTTCGTTAACTCATTTTCATAGCAAGACATCCATAGATAATATATTCTGCTTTTAGAATAAAAAATAAATAAAGGATAAAACTTTTGTTGGTTGTTTCGAGGGGGATTTTGTCGTGAGGCAAGGTCCTCTTTTTTTTAAGAAATAAAAGGAAAACTTTGGTAGTAAGGGAATAATGCTGTAACTTTGCATTCGAAATGATTGGCAAAAGACAGTGCCACATAGTGCACTGCCGCCTGGCAATCGTCAAACATACAAGATTATAACCACTACATTATGGCAGAACAAGATAATGAAAAGAACAGCCCTTGCTCAACAAGCAATGGCACACAGCTCTACCCGAAACTCATCATGGACGCCTTGGCCACCGTGCGCTACCCTGGCACTGGCAAGAACATCGTCGAGATGAAGATGGTGGAAGACGACCTGCGCATCAGCGGCCTGCACGTCTCCTTCACCCTCATCTTCGACAAGCCTACCGACCCCTTCATCAAGTCCATCGTCAAGGCTAGCGAAGCCGCCATCCACGCTTTCGCCTCGAAGGATGCCGAGGTGGAGATCAAGACCAAGAGCCTGCAGGCACCACGTCCCGACCTGCCCGACCTCCTGCCCGGCGTCAAGAACATCATTGCCGTCAGCAGCGGCAAGGGTGGCGTAGGCAAGAGCACTGTGGCAGCCAATCTGGCCGTGTCACTGGCCCGCCTGGGTCATCGTGTCGGACTGCTCGACTGCGACATCTTCGGTCCCTCAATGCCCAAGATGTTCAAGGTCGAGGATGCACGACCCTACAGCGAGAACATCAACGGACGCGACCTCATCATCCCCATCGAGCAGTACGGCATTAAGATGCTCTCAATAGGCTTCTTCGTCAACCCCGACCAGGCCACACTGTGGCGTGGTGGTATGGCCTGCAACGCACTGAAGCAGCTCATCGGCGATGCCGACTGGGGCGACCTCGACTACTTCATCCTCGACACCCCTCCAGGCACCAGCGACATCCACCTCACCCTCGTGCAGACGCTCCCCATCACAGGTGCCGTCATCGTCAGCACACCCCAGCAGGTAGCACTGGCCGACGCACGCAAGGGCATCAACATGTATCAGAACGAGAAGGTCGACGTGCCCATCCTCGGACTGGTGGAGAACATGGCATGGTTCACTCCCGCACAGCATCCCGACGAGAAATACTACCTCTTCGGCAAGGAAGGCGTGAAGCAGTTGGCCGAAGAGATGAACGTACCCCTACTGGGCCAGATTCCCGTCGTACAGGACATCTGCGAGCATGGCGACAATGGCGAACCCGTCAGCCTCGATCCCAGCAGCATCACCGGCAACGCCTTCCTGCAACTGGCAGCCCGCGTCGTAACCCAGACCGACCGCCGCAACATGGAGAAGGCTCCCACCACCATCGTAGGTGTGAAGAAGTAAAGCACAACTTACATTACTCATACAGGAACAGAACTGGCGAACTTAAGTGATGATTAAAAAATAACTTGGTACAAAATAGGTTTTCACTAAACAACTCTATAAAGTTGCAGAAACTAGCGTCACTTCCGTCACCTTTCCGTATTACACTGATACTCAATAAGTAATCGGTGACGGAACGAGTGACGGAAGTGATTTTTCTTCCGTCACTCTCCGTCACCTTTTCCGTCACCCGACAGCTCAGCGCATACATTATCTATCTATATACCAAAAGGTTATAAACATTTCTCAAGCCAAGTGACAGTATGACTATAGACGTCACTAACATGTCCAAACAGGCACTTTCGGTATGCACACCTGACCAAAACAGACACTTTTGGCATGTACACCTGACAACATTTGGCACTTTTGGCATACACACAAGCCTGTTTTCTGTCCAAATGCATGCTGATTCGAACACCAAGACACAGGTACTTGTGCCAAATTGCACCGAGCAACAAGCACAAAACCCACCCACTTCTAATTTTTATTATTAGAGAAACAGAAAAATGATGCTGCGATAACGAACCGTCCAGCCTAGGTTGGACGGTTCGTTATCGCAGCAGTTTTCCCAAAAAAGCCTAGCGCTTTTCAACCGTACAGCCTAGGCTGGACGGTTAGCAACTGTAGCAGTATTTCTACAAAGACCTAGCAACGCTATCGTCATTTCGCAGCGACTTCGACATGAGAACCACCTCATTTTAGCCGTATACTGCTTCAAAAATGCCATACTTGAGCCAAAGGTGTGCCTGTTTTTGCCATACTTTGAACATCACAATCCGAGAGCCAAACCACATTAAAAACGCATCAACACAATGACTACCAGTACATTATACCATCCAACACCGTCTTGTCAATTATATTTACCATCACCTTCCGTCACCCTTCCATCACCTCTTCCGTCACCGATAACGCACTAAGTATCAAATTATTCTAAAAAGGTGACGGAAGTGACGGAAGTTTTCACATAAAAAAAGAAGAGGAGCTACACAATGAACGGGCAGGTCTATCTTGACTTACTTGTGTGTGATGACAGCATCGGCGGGAGCCTTCTGGTTTCTGTCGATGATTGTCTCACCCACCCTTCCGTCGACAGTGATGCTTCCGCTTGTGGGATTCTTGATGCTCACCACATCGCCCTTGATGGTGGCCTGGATGGTGCTGTACTCAAATGCCAGGTTGGCGTCATCGCCCATGGTGCAGTCTTCCATGACAAGGTTCTCGCAGTAGCAGAGAGGCTGCTCGCCCGTGATGCGGCAACGCACCAGGCGCAGGTTCTTGGCATACCATGCCAGGTACTCTCCGTTTATCTCACTGTCGTAGACCGTAACATTCTCGCTCTCCCACAAGGCGTCCTTCGAATTCAGGATGCTGTTGCGTATCACGACATTACGTGAATACTGAAAGGAGTAGTTGCCTTCGAGATGGAGGTTGTCGATGACCACTTCGTTGGTGTGCATGCCCAGATAGTCGGCATTCTCGATGCGAGTGTTGGAGATGCGCACGTCATCGCAATCCCACAATGTCTCCTGCGCATTGCTGAACGTGCAGCCGTCCACCTTGATGCCTTTCATCCGGCGAAACATCTTGGGTGCATCGACCTGGCAATCCTGCAGTTCGCCTCGCTCACTATACCACAGCGACGAGCGTGCACCGGGCTTGAAAAGGCAGTCTTTGGCACGGAAGCCACGGCACTCCCAGAAGACGTATTTACCATCGAAGGTACAATGTTCGGCGTCGATGTTCGATGTTTCCTTCAGCGACGACTCGCCTACGTTGATTGTCACGCCACGCAATTCAAGGTCGTGCTCGGAATACAACGGACGTTCACCGCCAAACTCCTGATTCTCTATTCTCTTCATATCTTTTCTGTTTTTTCATTTCACTTTCAAGAAGCCAACTCCATGTCGTCAAGTCATTGCCTCGTAATGGCATCTTTTTCAAGAACCAAAACATCAACTTGACAACCCGAATCACTTCCCAGCAGACTGCTTTGCAGCCCCTTCCCTGAGAGAGGATGGGGTGAGATTTCTCTTCAGCCTGAGCCTTATGAGGAAGATAAGGCCGCGGAAGGTCAGTTCGATGCACATAGCCATCCACACGCCCGACAATCCCATCCTTGATGAGAGGAACCACGCCAAGGGGATGCGAACCATCCAGATGCTGCACAGGTTCATGATGCTGGGCACGAGTGTGTCGCCGGCACCGACAAAGATGCAGTAGACCACGATGGAGGCTGCATACATGGGCTCGGCATACGCCTCGATGCGCAAGGCCTCGGCTCCCACCGTCTGCACATCGGCATCGACACTCATGAAGGCCATGAGTTCGGGAGCAAAGATGTACATCACGACACCCAGCAACGTCATCACTGCCACACCCAGCACCACCGTCAGGATGGAGAAGCTGCGTATGAGGTCGTGCCGCTTGGCACCAATGCTCTGCCCTATCAGCGTGGTGGCCGCCTCGCCAATGCCGTAACCGGGCATGTAGCAGAGGCTCTCGACCGTAATGCCGATGGTGTTAGCCGCTATGGCCACCGTGCCCAACGGGGCCACGATGATAGTACTCATAATCTGTGCCCCGCAGAAGACGGTGTGTTCCAACGCCATAGGCAGACCTATCTTCAAAGCACGGCTCACGATGCGCCACTCAAAGACAGGACCTCCCTTTGTGCGCTGAGGCATAGGCAGTTCCCTGAACAGATAGCGCATGCTGACAGCAGCACACACCGTGCCGGCCAATGCTGTGGCAAGGGCAGCTCCCGTCACTCCCCATCGGGGAATGAAGATACAGTTGAAGCCCACGTCGAGCGCACACATCAGTATGCCCAGGAACATAGGCACGGACATGTTTCCGCTGGCTCGCAGCATGCCGTTGCTGAGGTGCAGCATCTGCATGACGGGTACCATCAGCGACCACACAAGGAAGTAGCTGCTGGCCTGCTCGGCCACATAGCCTTCGCCTCCGAGCCAGACGGGCAGTGAGTTGTGGATGCCCACACACACCAGGCATACCACCAACGAGAAGGAGAAGCACAGCAGAATGGCCTGACGCAGAATCTCGCCGGCACGTTCGTTGCGCTTGGCGCCGATGTGCTGCGCCACCATGACGGCAAAACCCGTGCCGATGGACACGGACAGTCCGCCGAAGAGCCAGGTGGTGGTGCTGACCAGACCAATGCTGGCCGAGGCAGAAGCCCCAAGATGCCCCACCATCATGGCATCGATATACTGCATGATGATACTGCTCAGCTGTGCCAGCATGGCCGGCACACTCAGCATACTGACCAGACGCACCTTCTCGGCACGGGTCATCGTTCCGCCATCGCGCAGTTGAGCTAATAGTTGATCTTTACTTCGCACTTATTTCTTCTTTTTCCAGTACCACTTCCATTGCGGCTTAGGTTTGTCGGCCGATGCCATGCCCGTGTCGTCAGCCGGACTGTCAGCACCCAGCACCGTCTCGACGGGTTTTGTCTTTCTGGCCTTTGCCGTGGTTGTCGTTTTCTTCTTGGTCGTCTTGCTGGCAGCACCGTCCTCAACAAGCGACACGGCCTTACTCTTCAGATAGCCTTTCACCGTGAAGCCCTGTTCGGCACAATGGCGCATGGTGGCCATCTTGCTCTTGTAGCTTAGGGTAAGAGCCTCCATGGCATTGCCGAACTGCTTCTTCACCTGCTGATTGCCAATGGTGAACTTGCCTTTGTTCAGTACTGGCACGAAGACGGCTTGCAGATGTTCGACAAAATAGGCAGCTGCCGCCTTGACGCGTTCCTGCAGTACAGCATCGGAGGCATAGGAGTTGGGCGACACTCCCTCGCGAATATTCTGTAGGATAGCAAGATACTGATGCTGGAAGCGTTCCATCACGGCCAGCACCTCGCGGGCCAATTTGTCGCGGCTCTCCTTTACCAAAGTCAAGTATTCGGGCTGCTGGTGATAGAGATGCTCGTCGACAACTCGAACCAGATAGTTGAGTTCAGAGCCGCACTGCCGCAGAGAGAAGAGTTCGCCCAGCAGTGCCACGAAATAGGCGAAACGCATCTCGGCCAGCTTGCCGCGCGTGTACTGCGCAGCATCCAGTTCCTTCGCGATGAAGGCATCGACCTGTTCGTCGCTCTTCAGAGACGAGATCTGCAAAGGGCGAGCCAGGACAAGTCCCTCCAGGGTGCGGCAACGGCTCAGTGCCACATAAACCTGTCCGTGGGCAAAGGCATCGTTGATGTCGAGCACGGCATGGTCGAAGGTGAGACCCTGGCTCTTGTGTACTGTGATGGCCCATGCCAGACGCAGCGGGTATTGCGTGAAGGTTCCGTCCACCTCCTCCTTTATCTCCTTCGTGTCGGCATCGATGACATAGCGGGTGTTCTCCCACGTCAGCTTGGGCACCACGATAGGTTTCTCCTCGCCGTGGCACAGCACTTTGACCTCGCCAAACGAGAGGTCGATGATGACACCCAGCTTGCCATTGTAGTAGAGATGCTCGGGCGAAGGATCGTTCTTGAGGAACATGACCTGCGCACCGACCTTCAATCCCAGCTGCTTCTCGGCCGGGAAGCTCGACTCGGGGAAGTTATCCTTCACCTCGGCGTCATAGAGCTTGAGGTCGCTGGTAAGCACAGCCAACCGCTGCTCGTTGTAGCGCTGCGACATATAGTTGTGGGTGGTGAGTCGTATCCAGCCATCACCGTCATTGGGCACGAAGTTGGGCACATAGCGCGCATTGAGCTGCTGCACTACATCGCTGTCGATGCGATTCTCGCGTATCTTGCCCAGCAGCTCGACAAAGCGGCTGTCGCTCTGACGATAGATGTGCTGCAACTCGATGGTGACATACTGTATCTGCTGCAGGGCACGCGAACTGAAGAAGTAGGGCGTGTCGTAGTAGGGTGAGAGTTGGGCCCACTCCTTGTCATCGGCCACAGGAGCCAACTGCTGAAGGTCGCCTATCAGCAACAACTGCACACCACCAAAAGGTTTGTCGCGGTCGCGGTACTTGCGCAGCACACCGTCGATGGCATCGAGCAGGTCGCAACGCACCATCGATATCTCGTCGATGATGAGGAGGTCGAGTGTGCGCAGTATGTTCTTCTTCTCCTTGCTCATCTGGTAGAAGCGGCTCTTGCCCACCTCGGTCATGCCGGGCAGATGGATGCCGGGAGCCAGCTGGAAAAACGAGTGGATGGTGGCGCCACCCGCATTGATGGCGGCCACACCCGTCGGAGCCACCACCACCATGCGTTTGGGTGCCAGCTCGCGTATCCTGCGCAGGAAGGTTGTCTTGCCAGTTCCAGCGCGCCCGGTGAGGAACACCGACACATCGGTACCCTCGACAAACTGCCAAGCCAGATTCATTTCGTCATTGTGTGCTGCCATTGTTTCTTCGAAAATTAAGAATTAAGATAGAAGAGAGAAGAATTTTTGCGTGCAAAGGTACAAAAAAAGACGCAGATTGCGTAATCTGCGTCAGTGAATTTTAATTTCTGAATATCAACTTGCCATCCTGAACGTCAACCTTGATGGGCAGTTCACGGCCGAGCGTGTTACCCAGGAGTGCCTTCGAGAGGTCGTTGAGCAAGAGGCGCTGGATGGCACGCTTGACGGGACGGGCTCCGAAGTCGGGGTCGTAGCCCTCGTTGGCCAGCAGGTCGATGGCCTCGTCCGACAGTTCGAGCTTGATGCCGTTCTGCTGCAGCATCTTCTGCACGCTCGAAATCTGCAAGCGCACAATCTGCTTAATCTCACCCCAGTTCAAAGGCTGGAATACAATCATCTCGTCGATGCGGTTCAGGAACTCCGGACGTATGCCGCGCTGGATGAGCATTGAGCGGACAGCCCCCTCTTTCTCCTCACTGCTTGGTATCAAGTTGCTCGTCATAATTATGATGGTGTTCTTGAAGTTGACGGTACGGCCTTTCGAGTCGGTCAGACGGCCATCGTCAAGCACCTGCAGCAGCGTGTTGAAGACATCAGGATGTGCCTTCTCGATCTCGTCGAAGAGTACCACCTGATAGGGCTTGCGGCGTACGGCCTCGGTGAGTTGTCCACCCTCGTCATAGCCAACGTAGCCCGGAGGCGCACCGATGAGACGCGTCACGCTGAACTTCTCCTGATACTCGCTCATGTCGATACGCGTCATCATCGTCTCGTCGTCGAAGAGGTACTCGGCCAGAGCCTTTGCCAGCTCGGTCTTGCCAACGCCCGTCGAACCGAGGAAGATAAACGAGCCGATGGGACGCTTGTTGTCCTGCAGTCCGGCACGGCTGCGGCGCACGGCATCGCTTACAGCCTGAATAGCAGTCTCTTGCCCTACAACACGCTTGTGCAGCTCCTCCTCGAGATGCAACAGCTTCTCGCGCTCGGAGGTCTGCATCTTGCTGACCGGTATGCCAGTCCAACGGCTCACCACATCAGCAATATCGTCGGCGGTCACTTCCTCGCGCAACAGACCCTCTCCCGTCCTCCTAGAGGGGGAAGCAGACAGCAATGCCTCCTGTTCCTTCTCTAATGTGGGTAATTTAGAATAGCGTATCTCGGCCACCTTGGCATAGTCGCCCTCACGCTCGTACTGCTCTGCCTGGCGCTTGAGCTGAACTATCTGATCCTTGATGACCTGCACGCGTTCGGCCTCGCCTTTCTCCTTCTCCCACTGCTGGCGCATCTGGTTCTCCTTGCGCTTCAGTTCCTCAATCTCTTTCTCTAGTTTCTGCAGCTTCGACTCCCTTCCCTCGGGAATGGCAGGGGATGGAGCCGTGTCTTTCTCACGCTTGATAGCCTCTCGCTCAATCTCCAGCTGCATGAGTCGGCGCGACAGTTCGTCGAGTTCCTCGGGCACGGAGTCGCGCTCCATACGCAGTTTGGCAGCTGCCTCGTCCATGAGGTCGATGGCCTTGTCGGGTAGGAAGCGCTCGGTGATATAGCGGTTAGAGAGTTCCACAGCGACGATGATAGCATCGTCCTGAATGCGTACACGATGATGCTGTTCGTAGCGTTCCTTCAGTCCACGCAGGATGCTGATGCTGGCCATGGTATCGGGTTCATCGACCATGACACTCTGGAAGCGGCGCTCCAAGGCCTTGTCTTTCTCAAAATATTTCTGATACTCGTCGAGCGTAGTGGCACCGATGCTGCGCAGTTCGCCACGTGCCAAGGCAGGCTTCAGGATGTTAGCAGCGTCCATGGCGCCCTGGCTCTGTCCGGCACCTACCAGTGTGTGTATCTCATCGATGAAAAGGATGATCTGACCGTCGGCCGACGTCACATCCTTTATGACGCCCTTCAGTCGTTCCTCGAACTCGCCCTGATACTTGGCACCGGCAATCAGCGCACCCATATCGAGCGAATAGAGCTGCTTGCCCTTCAAGTTCTCGGGCACGTCGCCACGCAGGATGCGGTGGGCCAGTCCCTCGACAATGGCGGTCTTACCCGTACCGGGTTCGCCTATTAATATAGGATTGTTCTTGGTGCGTCTTGACAGGATTTGCAAGACACGACGTATCTCATCGTCACGACCTATCACGGGGTCGAGCTTTCCGGCCTTGGCATCCTCCACGAGGTTGCGGGCAAAGCGCTGCAGGTTCTCAAACTTCTGAGCGCTGTTGTTGTTAGTGTTCTGTGTATTCATTATTGTGGGATTTTAGTTAATTCATGATTCTTAATGCATAATACATAATCGGGCTGCGCAATGCCGAATTCTCTTTCTACATCACGTTTCTCAAACCGCTAGCCAAAAGTTTTTCTGCTGACAAAATGACATAAAATCAGTCCTTCCAACATGCTATTGTGTTGAAATACGTTAAACTCGGACAAAAAGTAGAGGTTTCTCATTTTTTATTATTACCTTCGCTGAAGAAATACAAACCGAAATACGGATGAACCACGAGCATCATCATCACGACAATGCCGAGGAGGCACTAAAAGAACATGGAGTCAAGGCCACGTCGGTGCGCATTCTGGTATGGCAGAAATGTGCCCGGCAGAAGAAGACCTTCACGCTGAGCGACATGGAGGAACGCATGCCTCACATGGACCGCTCCAGCATCTTCCGTGCCCTTCGCCTATTTGTCGAGCACCAACTGCTGCACGAGATAAACGACGGCTCGGGACAGCAGAAATACTGCGTGTGCCGATGCCACGACGAGCACCACCTGAACCACGTGCACTTCACCTGTACACGCTGCGGCAAGACGTTCTGCCTGGAAGACCACACCATCCCACTTGTCGACCTGCCCAAGGGCTATAGCATGGAGGAGGTGGAGTATATAATAAAAGGTGTATGCCCGGAATGCGGGAATAATAGTTAATAGTTAATAGTTAATAGTTAATAGTTAATAGTTATTGGTTATGAGTTATAGATATTTCAGGAATAGACAGTACGACATGTTGAATGGCGTTAAGACGAAACACTGTAAGCACAAGTAACACATCTATAACATACAACTACTAAACCATATAAACCACAAAAAAGAATGAAGAAAATATTAGTTTGGGCCGTAATGGCCAGTATGGCGCTGAGCCTCTCAGCACAGAAGAGCAAGAAGAGCACCAAGAAGAGTGGTGCCAAGACCGAGAAGGTGACAAAGACCGCCAAAGACAGCAAGACTGCCGATGACAAGGTGATGACGAAGAACAAAGGTGTCTACGTCGTCAACACCACCACGCTGTGCCAGACAAAAGGATTCGGTGGCCCTACCCCACTCATGGTCACCATCAAGAACGACGTGATACAGAGCGTAGAGGCCCTTAGCAACAAGGAAACACCCCAGTTCTTCCAGAACGTAACCAGCGAGATGCTGCCCAAATACAAGTTCTTGAAGATTGACAAGTATGCCGAGGTGGATGCCATAACAGGAGCCACCTTCAGTAGCCGTGCTGTGAAGGCTAACGTGAAGGCGGCTGTAGAATATTACAAGGCCAACAAGTAAGAACAGCTTGTCCAACCTAAGGTTGGTGCAGGTTCATTAGAGACGCATTTATTCACACTATACAGCAGAATGCCTCCCCTGGTCATGTAGCACCATGGGGGGCATTCTCCTTTTTACAAGTCTTATTGCGAGGCTTCTGGCAAAGCCTAAGAAGCACACATCAACGTTTATTTCAGTACTTTCTTTCCGTTTACAATATAGATGCCTTTCTTCAACGAAGAAGAAGAGAGCTTGCGGCCACTCAGGTCGTACACACCAGCATCCTTGCGGATGGGCAGCTGGACATCAGCAATCTCCTCAATGCCGGTCTCACCTCCACCAGTGAAGTCGTGTACGCGATTGGCCATGGTGTTGAGGGCACGCACATCGGTGGCAGAGAGCTCGCGACTGTAGATCATTAGGTCGTCGAAGCATGCATCGGCACTGCCCCACAGAGAACCGCTACCCAGATAGAAGTACTTCAAAGAGGCAACCTTAGACACGATGTCGTCAAGAGGCAGACTCTTAACCTTGTTGAGCGTTGTGCTACCCGAGAGTTCGAAGGTACTTGTTATGTTCGTAAAGTTCTTGACCGTGCCATTGACATAGATGCGGATACCGTTCTCGGGGCCCACGGTAAGTGTCACCAACGACCATTCGCCAACAGGAATGTTGGTCAACGCCTTGGTTTCGTGATGGTTCAAGTCGAATGTACCGCCATTGGCATTGTCGTAACCCAGGTGCGTATTGCCAGTAAGGAACAGACGACCAGAAGTGTTGCTATTGGCCGAGGTACTGTTAAAGAAACCCCACAATGCATTCCGTATATCATTGGAGTTACGCTTCACCCAAACCGACACGGTGAATCCGTCGAGAGGCTGACCGTCGGCCTTGGTGCAGCCAACCAAAGGATTGGGCATACGGGCATAACTGTTATTGCCATTGGTTCCATCATATAGATGTGCAAACATACCGTCGCGCTCATAGTCGCTCGCGAAGGAAGGAGCCGTACCGTTGTTCCACTTGCCATAGGTAATGAGATCATACTTCTCATCCTCCTCGGCCTTGTAGTGGTTGTAGGTGGGCTTGTCATCAAAATCGTAGTATGCCACGATGTCGCTCAGGTAGTCGCCCGAGATTTCTCCATCGGCCTTGGCCTTTACGTCGTAACTCTGCTCCCAATAGTATTCGCCGCACTCCAGGCGTGCCGTCAGCGTCACAGGCAGGTTCTCGTTCAGGCCGGTGGGATCGTACTTACCCGTCTCGCTGATGACAGCGGGCGAAGAGGAAGTCCACGACAGCTTGGCATTATGCACAGTGGGCGACATCAGCTTGAGGTTCGAGCTTACTGTCTGACCATTCTTCACACCAATAGTCATCTTGTTGAAATTGTATTTTATGGACGACAAGGCATTCAGTTTGTAGCCCCACACAGGCACACCGTTGTTAGCCACGGCAGTAAAAGACACGGTGCCCAAGCCCGAAGTCTTGTAGTTGGCCGTAGTAGCACCATTGACATGATCCAAGCAGAATACGCCCGAATAGGTTGTGCCATTCAGGGTAAGACTCACATAAGTTGTGCCCTCTGTAAACTTCCATGTACCCGTCATATCGCCCGTCACCTTGCCATCGGCATTCAAAGTCACCGTCACGGGTGTAGCCTCGGCTTCGTTGTTGTGGTCCTGACGATAGGGATGAACAAGCAGTCTATAGTCTCCCGGTAGATTATCTTTAGGGAAGTAGCAGCCCTCTGCGGGTTGACTCACGCCGTCATAGGCAAAGGGAGCTGCCACAAGCCAACCATTCTGGTTGACGAAGAGTTGGTGTACACGATCCTGGAAACCCTCGTTGCCATCCTTGAAGCGGGTGTGATAGACTACATAGGCTCGTCCCAGTTCGTCCACACATGCCGAGTTATGACCCTGGGCACGTTCGCCTACATTCTGAACCTCACCCCAGTTGTTATAGGCACTCATGAGGCGCACGCCACGATCGGTAGCGGCACGAGGACCATAGTTCATCTGATAGCCCGTATAGGTGGCCGTCACACCCGCAGCATCCTTATAGGGTCCGTCCACCGTCTTGCTGCGGAAAACGCGCATCTCATAACCGGCGTTCGACTCCAGTCCGCCATACACCACGAAGAGATAGTAGTAATCACCGATATGCTGGATGTAACTGCCCTCGCCACTCACATAGTAACCGCCGGCAATGCGCTTGCCGAAGTAAGGGTCGGAGGTAAAGTTGGCACCCTTCGTGTCGTAGTCATTCTCGTAGTGGCAGGTGTAGTCGCGCAAACCCGTCTCGTTGTCGAGCTTGAGCAGGAAGATGCCACCGCTCCACGAACCATAGCTCATCCACAACTGTCCCTCCTCGTCGTAGAAGACGCAAGGGTCGATACAGTTGGGCCAGTACGTTCCCCAGTCACCACGACGATAGCGGGCAGCAATGCTTGTCTCGCCTGTCACGAGGGTATAGTCCGTCTCACCAATCTTGGGTGCGGCCACACCGTTGTATGTCTGATCGTTGAAACCGCCCATGATGATAGGAGCCTGATAGGTAAAGGGGCCCAGAGGCGAGTTTGCAGTAAGCAGTACGATGGCACTCGACCAATGGTCGCCATTCAAACTGAGATACATACACCACTTCTTCATCGCCTCGTTGTAGATGATGTCGGGAGCCCACATGTTGCCGTATATCCAGTTGTTATCACCATAGCGCGAACAAAAAGCACGGCCGTCGAAGTTAGGGATGGACACCATCTTTCCGTCGCGTCCTTTGACCTGCTTAAGCTGCTGCTTGAAAAAAGCCTCGCCGCCATTACAGGTATTTCCACTAGTAGCTCCTTGGGAAGCCAACTGAATGAAACGGCCGTTGGCTGAAAGGCCTGTCCAGTTGACAAGGTCCTTACTCTGTGCCAGCCCCAGATGGGTACCCCAAATGGTGTACATACCATCTTTCAACACTACAGAAGGGTCGTGGATACCGATTACCGAGCCAGAACTGAAACTTATAGTACCCATCTGTTCTGTCATGATCTGTGTCTGCGCATATCCTGCCGACGAAGTGCCTAACAGAAGCGCCAATAACGCGAAAGTGCTTTTCAAACTCATAAATTCATAATTTGGTTAGTCATTTTCGGGTCAAAGTTACTCATTTTCTTTCAAAATCCAAAAAAAAACAATAACTTTGTACCCGAATAAAACAAAGAACAGATTTCATTTACTAAAAATCAATCGTTAAGTTATGCAATTACAGAACTTACAGACTGACTTTAAGGGCAGTTCGTGGAAGCACGAAATCGACGTGCGCGACTTCATCCAGCACAACTATGAGCCCTATGATGGCGATGAGAGTTTCCTTGCTCCTGCCTCTGCAAAAACCACCAAGCTGTGGAACATCCTCAGCGAGATGTTCAAGGTAGAGCGTGAGAAGGGCGTTTATGATGCCGAGACAACCTTGCCTCAGAGCATCGACACCTACGGAGCCGGCTACATCGACAAGGAGAGCGAAGTTATCGTGGGTGTACAGACCGACGTCCCCCTCAAGCGTGCCATCTTCCCCAAAGGTGGTATCCGTATGGTCGAGGCTGCCTTGAAAGCTTATGGTTATGAACTAGATCCCTTGACTAAGAAAATCTACACCAAGTACCGCAAGACCCACAACGAGGGTGTCTTTGCAGCCTACAACGATGACATCAAGGCTGCTCGTCACGCTCACATCATCACCGGTCTGCCCGATGCTTACGGCCGTGGTCGCATCATCGGCGACTATCGTCGCATCGCCTTGTATGGTACCACCAACCTCATCGAGGAGAAGAAGCGCTTCCACAAGCGCATCGCCATCCAGGAGTTCACCGAGGAGATTGTTCGCTGCCGCGAGGAGATAACCGATCAGATCAACGCCCTCAAGGAGTTCGAGCGTATGTGTGCCGCCTATGGTTTCGACGTGACAAAGCCTGCCACCAATGCCCGTGAGGCCGTACAGTGGACTTACTTCGGATACCTGGGTGCTGTAAAGGACCAGGACGGTGCTGCCATGTCTATCGGCCGTATCTGTACATTCCTGGACATCTACATCCAGCGCGACCTGAAGAATGGCACCCTCACCGAGGAAGAGGCACAGGAGCTCATCGACCAGATGGTGATGAAGCTGCGCATCGTGCGCTTCCTCCGTACACCCGAGTACAACGACCTCTTCAGTGGCGATCCCATCTGGGCAACGGCCAGTGTAGGTGGTATGGGCATCGACGGCCGCAACATGGTGACCAAGACCGACTACCGCCTCTTGCACACCTTATATAATATGGGGCCCTCGCCCGAACCCAACATCACCGTGCTGTGGTCAGAGCGTCTGCCCGAAGCATGGAAGAAGTACTGCGCAAAGGTCAGCATGGACACCAGCGCCATCCAGTACGAGAACGATGACTTGATGCGTCCTGAGCTGGGCGATGACTACGGTATCGCTTGCTGCGTCAGCCCCATGAAGATTGGTAAGCAGATGCAGTTCTTCGGTGCTCGTGCTAACTTGGCCAAGTGTATGCTCTATGCCATCAACGGTGGTCGCGACGAGATGCACAACATCCAGGTAGGTCCCTGCTTCAGCCCCATCACTAGCGAATACCTTACCTACGAGGAGTTCTGGCCTCGCTTCGACGCCATGATGCGCTGGTTGGCCAAGACGTACGTCAACGCATTGAAAATCATTCACTACATGCACGATAAGTATGACTACGAGGCATTCGAGATGGCTCTGCACGATGGCGACGTTCAGCGCACACGTGCTACCGGCATCGCAGGTCTCTCTATCGTCACCGACTCTATCGCTGCCATGAAGAATTGCAAGGTCCGCATCATCCGCGACGAGACAGGCCTGGCCATCGACTTCAAGATTGAGGAAGGCGAGTACACTCCCTTCGGCAACAACTGCGACGAGACGGACCAGATTGCCGTCATGCTTACCGAGAAGTTCATGGAGTACCTGCGTCAGCACCGCACCTATCGCGATGCCATTCCTACGCAGAGCCTGCTGACCATCACCTCAAACGTGGTTTACGGTCGCAACACCGGTGCTACCCCCGACGGACGTGGCAAGGGTGTTCCCTTCGCTCCCGGTGCTAACCCCATGAACGCCCGCGACATGAAGGGTGCCGTAGCCGCATTGGCTTCTGTAGCCAAGTTGCCCTTCCACCACAGCAAGGACGGTATCTCTTATACCTTCGCCATCGCTCCCAGCGCATTGGGCAAGGATCGCGAGACTCAGGCACAGAACCTCGTCAACCTGATGGACGGCTACTTCACTCCCGATGGCGGTCAGCACCTCAACGTCAACGTCTTCGACCGCGAGCTCCTCGTCGATGCCATGGAGCATCCCGAGAAGTACCCTCAGCTCACCATCCGTGTCAGCGGTTACGCTGTCAACTTTGTGAAGCTGACTCGCGAGCAGCAGCTTGATGTACTCTCACGTACTATCAACCAGTACCTGTAAGAAAGTAGCGCACACTACTTGTCCACACCCCTCCAACACGGAAGGATATTGACAAAGAAGAACATTATACAGATGGGGATTCATCATTTAGATGTGTCCCCATCTTCTTTTTGGCGCCATTTCCTGCCATAGAAAAGACAACATACAACTCACAACAATCAGTTTTTCTACACTTTTTGATTGTTTAAGATTAATAATTGAAGAGAAAGGAACGATGTTATGAAAAAAAATTGTATCTTTGTACTAATATGCTGGCATAAAATGACAATAATAAACATTTTGCATCCGTCAGCACAGCTGAGCAATGGAAAAAAAACTGACCATAGAGAACCAACTGGAGCAACTCACGCTTGTGGCATCGTTCGTAGAGGAACTGTGTGAAGAACTCGGGTTGGATGCCAGCCTGGTGTTCAACCTAAACCTAGTCCTCGAGGAAGCCATGACAAACGTCATCATGTATGCCTTCCCTGAAGGAGGCAAGCACGAGCTGGAGCTTACAGCCGCCACAGAGGGCGGCACGCTCTCGCTCGTCGTCAAGGACAGCGGCATAGCTTTCGATCCGACAGCCGTGCCTGATGCCGACGTAACACTCACTGCAGAAGAGCGCCCCATCGGAGGATTGGGCATCTTCCTCATACGGCAGATCATGGACGAAGTGAACTATGAGAGAGTGGACGAATACAACATATTAACCATGAAGAAGAAACTGTGAAACAACGCGCAAACCGAAGGATAAAAGTGGCTGTCACAGCCCAGGCGCAAAGAGAAAAGCACAAAAGCAGAGAAAAGAAACGATGAAGAAGATACTCGGTTTTAAGGTCATCGCCAATCTGGCACTCATCGTCCTCCTTGTGGGAGGACTCGTCTATTCGCTGGGCTTTGGCATATGCATGTATCTGGCACGTCAGGAGGTAACGAAGGAAAGCACCGAGAAGGTGAACCTGGCCATCGGGTACATACAGGAACATGTGGACGGACAGCTGCAGCGCGTGGAGGACGTGGCCTACACGTTGCTGAGCAACAAGTTCGGCAAGACCACACGCGACAAAGATGGAAACGGATTCGTAGCCATCGACCCCACGAAGCACGAGATACCCACAGAGGATGAGGTCTTCGACATGCTGGAGCAGTTCCTGGATGCCAACCCACAAGTATGTGGCGTTGCCATCGGTTTCGAAAAGTTCCTCTATACCGACACAAAAGGCGAGTACGGCTTTGCGGCTTACGTGACCAATGTAAGCGGGCGCAACGAGCGTCTCAGCCTGGGCGAGATACATGACTTCCATGAGAAGGAGTGGTATGCCAACGCAGCAAACTTGAACAAGCCGTATTGGAGCCGTCCCTTCCGCGAGACAAGCATGGGCAAGGTGGTGGCATGCTTCAGCCTGCCCCTGCACGGCTACGACAACCGCATTATCGGCGTGCTGGCCTTGGACATCAACACCGAGAGCTTCCGCGAGGAGTGTACCAAAGCTACGCCATTCCCCAACGCACAGGTGGCCATCGCCGACCGGGAATTCCGCTTTGTCTCGCATCCCGACACGACCTTCATCCTGCGCACCATACAGGAGACGGGGGCGTATGATGACTATGAGGCCGATGACAGCATGCGCATAAAGATGAAGAACAACGAGAGCGGGCAGTATACCGTGAACGAGGGCAGCGAGCGTGAGGCACTCTTCTCTTTTGCACCCATCAAGCGCACTGGCTGGACCATCAGCATCGAGAGTCCGAGAAACGACCTCTATGGCGGCGTGGAACGAATGAAGCGTGACACGACGTTCATCGCCATCGTCAGCATCCTCATCATGGTGATCTGCTTCATCTTCTTCTTCCGCCATCTGCAGAAGGTGACAATGAGCAAGGTAGGGATGGAGAGCGAACTGAAGATTGCCTCTGCCATACAGATGGGTATGCTGCCTAAGCTTTACCCCGCATTCCCCGACCGTAAGGAACTGGACGTATATGGTTTCCTGAAACCTGCCAAGTCGGTGGGCGGCGACCTATACGACTATTTCATACGCAACGATAAGTTCTTCTGCTGTATAGGCGATGTCAGCGGAAAGGGAGTGCCCGCCTCACTCTACATGGCTGTGGTGCGCTCGCTCTTCCGCAACGTATCACTGCATGAAGACAACCCCGCCGTCATACTCTCACAGCTGAACACCGCACTATCGGAGGGCAACAACCACAATATGTTCTGCACCATGTTCCTTGGCATCATGGACTTGAAAACTGGACACGTGGACTTCTGCAACGCCGGACATAATGCGCCTATCATCCGACAGTTGAAAGAAAACGGCGAGGTAACCGTGCGCTACACGAAGCCAAAAGTGAACCTGGCAGTGGGCGTCATTCCGGACTTCCCCTACGAGAAGGAGGAAATCGTACTGAAGCCCGGCGAGGCCATATTCCTCTACACCGACGGCGTGACGGAAGCCGAGAACACAAACAAGCAGCTCTTCGGCGAAGAGGCTACCATGAAGGCATTGCTCGATGCACGCGACAACGGGTGTAAGACGGCCAAAGAGTTTGTGGACCACGTCTACAAACACATACAGTACTATGCCGCCGACACCGAGCAGAGCGACGACATCACAATGGTGGTCATGGAATACCTAGGAACAGAACGTAACTAGCATAAATGAAAGAGCAAGACATCATAACGGAACTGGGAAAGATGCAGAAGTGGGCTTCGGAGGGGATTAGACCTGCCGAAGACACAGAAGCATACGTAAGCCACATCATCACCGAAGTGGCTCCACTGGCCGAGGAACTTGGGCTGAACCGCGAGCTGCACGAACTGCAGGAGCTTGCCGTCAAGATGGGCTACCCTGAAGACTACAAGTACCTGAAGAGACTGCTGCTGGAATCGGAAGCCTCGTGCGAGATGGTGTTCCGCACCTTCGCACTTCCCATACGTGCCATGCTCGACGAGATGGGATTGGACTACGACTTCAAATACCGAATGAAGTCGGTCTACAGCATCTGGAGAAAGATGCGGAACAACAACAAGGAGTTCGATGACGTCTACGACCTCTTCGCCACACGCATCATCTACCGCCCCAAAGACCACATCGAACCACTCCCCCTGGCTCCCGAAAACGAGGTTGACAGCAATGCCGAAGTGATACCTGTCAAACAGTGGCAGCTCAGCCAGATGGATGTCGAGAAGTTCTGGTGCTGGCGCATATACACCATCATCTCCATGCTCTACCGCATCCACCCCGACCGCATACGCGACTGGATAACGCATCCCAAGAAATCGGGCTACCAGGCATTGCAAATGACCGTAATGGGGCCAGACTGCAACTGGATAGAGATACAGATTCGCTCCGAGCGAATGAACTACGAAGCAGAGCAAGGTGTAGCGGCCCACTGGAAATACAAGCAGGAGTCGAAGGCAATGTAATGAACGTAAGAATTAACCAAACAAAATATTCTCAAGATATGGCAAATAACACAAAAACCGTCTACATCGACGGACCTCTCAATGCACAGGCATTAGACGAAGTACAAAAGAAGATTGACGCATTGTTGGTCGAAACCGGTGACTTGGTAGTACTAGATTGTACTGAGATGAGCTACATCTGCAGTTCGGGGCTACGCATATTCCTCTCTATGCACAAAGACGTGACACAGAAGGGGGGAAAGCTTATCATCCGCGGTCTGCAACCTCTGGTCATGGAGGTGTTCAATATGACTGGTTTTGCACACATCTTCAACATTGAATAAGGTGCAATGAGCATTTTCGTAGCCATAACCATCGCCTTGATAGTGGGCAAAGTGCTCTGCATGGCATACAACAAGATGCCGTCAGACGTTCTTGCACTCTTCATCATTGCCGTAACGCTGGTCACCACCACGCTCAGCACAGAAGAGGCACTATCTTGTTTCAGCAGCCCGACAGTAATACTGGTAGGCGTGCTGTCGGTGCTTGTGGCTGGTCTCATACATTCTGGTGTCCTGCACTGGATTGTGAAGAATCCTTTGGGCACGCCATCCAACAGGAAGAAAGCCTTGCTGCGCATCATGCTGCCAGCATCAATCATAAGCGCATTCATCAGCAACATCGCTGTTGTGCAGCTTTTCATTCCTGTAATAAAAATATGGAGCAAGCGTCTGAAGATTGCCCCATCACGCCTGCTCATCCCCCTCAGCTATGCCTCTACACTGGGAGGATTATGCAGCCTCATCGGCAACACGCCTAACCTTGTCGTAGCAGAATTCTATTCGAACAAGACTGGCCAGCAAATGGACTTCTTCGAGCCTCTCATCCCAGGTTTGTTCTGCACCGCAATAGGCATCATCAGCGTCGTACTGCTCCACCGTTTCATCCCCATCCGGCGTTCTCCCGAAGAGAATTTTGAGAGCAGTGCCGAATACACTGTGGAACTGATGGTTCCTACCGACTGTCCACACGTAGGTGAGACGATCGAGGAGGCATCGCTCTTCAACGTACCCGGCGGACAGCTCATCGAGATTGTACGTTTTGACCGCGAAGTCATCAGCCCCGTCCCGCCCGACGAATTCATTCTGGGTGGCGACCGTTTGGTTTACTCCGGGCACATCAACGACATACTGGAACTGCGCAACACACATGGAATGGTCAATGCCACACACCACGTGTTCAGTGTCAGCGAAATCAACAGTAACCGAAAGCTGCAGATGGCATCGGTCGACGCCAACAGCCCGCTCATAGGACAACGGATGATCGACATCGAATTCGAGAACAGAAACGGCATCGTGCTAGTGGCTGCCGCACGCGAGGGAGAGCGCATCATCGGCAGTCCACGCGAGGTGGAACTACGCTCGGGTGATACCCTACTATTCGAGGGCAGCAAACTGATTCCGGAGAACTTCGAGGGCAACCTCAACTTCTTCGACCATGTAGCGTTGCCCCAGAACAACAAGAAGATGATCCTCTCCTCCCTCATCATGGTGGGTATGGTGCTACTGACCACAGTGGGCGACATGAAACTTCTCAACGCAGGCTTCCTGGCAGCCATTATCATGGGCGTGACACGTTGCTTCTCGGTCGAACAACTGCAACGCAGCATCAACTGGAAGATGCTGATGATCTTTGCCGGTTCGGTATGTCTGGGACGTGCCATCGAAGTCACCGGTATAGCCCAATCCATAGCCAACGGACTTATCTCAGTGAGCGGTACAAACACCATTCTCGTCCTTTCGATCATAGCCGTCACGGCTACGCTCTTTACAGAATTCATTTCCAACACCACAGCTGCCGCAGTCTTCACGCCTATCGCCATTCACACTGCCAACACACTGGATGTGAACCCTATGGCGTTTGTCATATCCCTGATGATAGCCGTATCATGCAGCTTTGCCACTCCGATAGGCAGCGACACAAACACGCTCGTCTATGGTCCGGGTGGCTACAAGTTCTTCGACTATATGCGCATAGGCATCTACATGAACATTATCATGCTCATTGCCAACATCTTCATTGTCAGCCTACTCTATCTTTAAGACTTAGAAAGATTTCAATTACATAATTATAATAAACAACAGATATGAATCTTCAGATTACACAAAACAATGACTCCGTCATAGGCACCCTCAGCGGGCGTCTCGACACCGCAGCATCAGCACAATTTGCACGCGACATGCAACCGCTCTTGGACAATGCCGACAAGCATGTCGTCCTTGACTGCACCAAGCTTGAGTTCATCTCATCCAGTGGCTTGCGCCTCTTCCTTTCGCTTCGCAAGGAGACCATCGCTAAGGGTGGTAATGTCACCATTCGCAACGTGTCGCCCGAACTGAAGCAGGTATTCACCATCACGGGCTTCTTCTCATTGTTTAACTTTGAATAAGGACTGCAGAAGGAGTTAAAGCCCCCCTACCCTATGACCGCACAGATACATTCGCTTGAGAGTTTCGGAACTGTTGACGGACCAGGCATCCGCTTCGTGGTGTTCATGCAAGGATGCCCCATGCGCTGTCAGTACTGCCACAATCCCGACACATGGGAACTTCATGCCCGAACTAAGGCAGACGCCAATGGCAACATGGCAAGTTCCAGTGCGGAGACACTGTCGCCAGGCACCAGTACAGGAGTGGCATCGGCGATGCGCGCGTCAAATGGTGCGGGCACATGGACTGCGGCCGAACTGATAGAAGAGGTACTGCGATACAAGAACTTCATCAAGACGGGCGGCGTGACATGCTCGGGGGGAGAACCACTGATGCAGGCAGAGTTTGTAGAGGAATTCTTCAAACTATGCCACGCAGAGGGCATTCACACCTGCCTGGACACCAGTGGGGTATTTTTCAACGACAACGTGAAACGTGCTTTGCAGCACACCGATCTGGTCATGCTCGACATCAAGACGCTCGATGAAGAACTGCACCCCATCCTCACAGGACACAATCGACAGCACAACCAGCAGTTTCTGGACTTTCTGGAAGAAACGGGAAAGACATTTTGGATTCGCCATGTCGTAGTGCCCGGCTTGACGGACGATGACGAACGGCTCATGGCACTGGCCAAGCACCTGAAACGATACAAACATCTAGCGTGCGTGGAGATACTAGCCTACCACACCATGGGCGAAGTAAAATACGAGAAACTGAACATCCCTTATCCGTTGAAAGGTGTGCCCAACCTCTCGCGCGAGCGAGCCTCAGAAATCAGGGAAATGTTCAGAAGAGAGCTCAACTGCAAGGTGCAGTGACACTGTACCACTTACAAGACAGCCCCCTTGGATTATGGGGGCTGCCCAATTGATTTTCAAGGTGAAGTCTTGGGCCTCTTCCTCAATACCAAGCCAGCACAACCAATGCTTGCTGGTAATCTCTTTCAGCCAGCAAAGCCTTGTGCTGTAGTTCGTAGTCGGAGGTAAGTTCGAGATAGTAGTCGAGAGCAGAGATGTCACCACGCTCGAAGGCATCGTGCAGGACAACCTTCGACGACAGTTCGGGCACGTTCTCGGCTAATGTCTGTGCATACTGGCGCAGACGCTCGGTACGTGCCTTCTGATTCTCATACTCACTCTGAATGTGGAACAGCACATCCTGCTGTTTGCTGCGTGCAGCCTGTTGCTGGGCTTTCGCACGCTTCACATTATTCTTATTGTTCCAAAGTGGCACACTCATACCGACGGTAATGCCGCGAAACTTCTCGTCGCGCGTCAGTTCCGAGGCATAGCCCACCGTGAGTTGAGGCATAGATTGAGACTTTGCCATACGCACCTCATTCTCTGCCACACGCTGTTCAGCTTCCTCGCGCTGCTTGTTTACAGACAAGCGTCCATGCGCCATGCTTTGGGGCACCGAATAGTCAATCTGTCCTATTGTCACCACATTCCCGCCATTCAACTGCTTCAGTCTCAGCAACGCCTCCTCACGCAGCATCTCCTCCTCAGCCACTGTGGCATTCAGTTCGGCCAACGCCAAGCGAGGTTTGTTAAGGTCCAAGCGATTGATGCGTCCAGCTTTGAAAGCCTTCTCACTCAACTCCACGGCCCGTTTCATCTCCTGCTGCTGCGAGCGATGTCTGTCAAGACAACGATTGTAATACACCACGTCGACCAGCAGACGGCTAGCCTCCATAAGCACTTCCAGACGACGCTCCTCATAGTTTACATCGGCCAGTTCATCCTTCGAGCGGGCCATCTGACGCTTCACGCCAAAAAGTGTAGCAAAGTCCAGCGCCTGACTCACCGAGAAATCATTTCTTCCCCCCACAGCCGACGGAGCCCCCCAGTAGTGACTGTACTCTACCTCTGGGTCGGCCAATGTCAAGGCTGTATGGTTTTCTGCCTTTTCTGCCTCAACACCATCACGCACAGCACGCAACGTGCTGTTGTTCTGCTCTATCTGCAGCAGGATGCTTTCAAAGTCATCGGCCCACAGGCTGCTGCATGTCATTGCGAAAATCGCTAGTATCAGTATCTTTTTCATAATTCATAATTCATAATAGGCGCATTGCCCCTCACGCAGCAGAGAGCTCTCCCCTTGGGAGTTAGAGGAGCTTATTAGTTCTACACTCGTTTCTTATACATCAACGGTACAATGAACATATTCAGTAGCGTACTGCTGATGAGGCCGCCCAGCATCACCTTTGCCATGGGCGACTGAATCTCATTTCCCGCCAAGTCACCGCCTATGGCCAGTGGTACAAGAGCAAGAGCCGAGGTGAGAGCCGTCATCAGGATGGGTGTCATACGGTCGAGCGAACCACGGATAACGACCTCATCCATCCCCGCCAAAGAAGGATGGGAGAGGTCACTGCTCAGTGTGTTATATCGGTCGATGAGCAAGATGCCATTGCGCGTGGCAATGCCAAACAGCGAGATGAAACCAATGATGGCAGGTATGCTCAGCACACCACCCGTAATCTGTAAGGCAAAGACACCGCCGATGAGTGCCAAAGGCAGATTGACCAACACGATGGCACTCTGCTTAATGCTGCGGAACTGATTGTTGAGCAGCAGGAAGATGACAAGGACACTGAGTAGACTGACCAGCAACAAGGTACGAGTGGCCGACTCCTCGCTTTCGAACTGTCCACCATACTCCAGATGGTAACCCTCGGGCAACTTCACATCGACATTGATACGATGCTGAATGTCGTTCACCACACTGCGGAGGTCACGCCCCTCCACATTGCACGAGATGACCAACTTGCGTTGCGCATTCTCGCGGTTGATAGTGTTGGGGCCAGTAGTAGAACTGATGTCGGCAATATATTCCAGTGGAATCTTCTGTCCGTTGGCATCTATCATCAGCGAACGGATATCCTCAATGCCGCCACGATCTTCGTCGTGCACCTTAACTGTAAGATCGAAAGCCTGATTGCCCTCGTAGACCTGCGACACCGTCTCACCTTCGAGCAATACACTTACATAGTCGGCAAACTGCTTTGGTGTAACACCATAGCGCGCCATGAGATGGCGACGAGGTGTGATGCGTATCTGAGGACGCTCCACCTGTTGTTCCACGTTCAGGTCGGCCACTCCTTCCACATCGGCTATCTCCGACTTAATCTGATTAGCAATGCGATACATGCGGTTCAGGTCCTGACCGAACAACTTGATGGCAATGTTGGCTTGCGTACCCGACAGCATGGCATCAATGCGGTGCGAGATGGGCTGACCAATCTCGATGCTCACACCTTTCAATGTGGACAACTTCCGGCGCACATCTGCCAAAAGTTCGGCACGCGAACGGTCCTTCAGTTCGAAGGGAGCCTCAATCTCGCTTGTATTCACACCAAAGGCATGCTCGTCCAGTTCGGCACGTCCCGTCTTGCGCGCCACGGTTTTTATCTCGGGAATGGACATCAGCAGCTGCTCGGCCCTACGTCCTATCTTGTCACTCTCTTCGAGCGAGATGCCCGGAAGAGAACTGATACTGATGGTATACGAACCCTCATTAAAGCTAGGCAGGAAACTGCGTCCCATGCTGACAAACATCACCACTGCCGCCACAACCAGCACAAAGACAGCGCCCAAGATAGGTTTGCGGTGTCGCAGAGCACGACGCAGAAGGGAGGCGTAACCACGCTTGAGTGACGCCACCCAACGCACATCAACGGACTCATCAGCATCTTCGACCGAGACAGTCGCTGCTGCGGCACACTCGTCCGAGACGGTGGTTGCTGCCACTTCCTCGCCTGAGACATTTGATGTTGCAGCCCCCTCATCTTGCGATACATCGAGGCTAGATCGACGTGCCTTTCCTTTCATAAAATAGCTGCACAGCACGGGAGTCAAGGTCAATGCCACAATGGTGGAGGCAAAAAGCGAAACGATGAACGCAATGCCCAAGGGGGCTAGCATACGTCCCTCCATGCCACTCAGAAAGAACAAAGGAAGGAAACATACCACCACGATGAGCGTGCTGTTGAGAATAGGCATGCGTACCTCGCGCGATGCTTCGTAGATTAGGCCCAACCAACGCGACAAGCCATAGGCATCCTCCCCATTACGGGGGAGGGATGGAGAGAGGGTCTTCCGGTGCACATTCTCGACATCCACAATGGCATCGTCCACCAGCGAACCGATGGCAATGGCCATACCACCGATGGACATGGTGTTGATGGTGAGGCCCATGAACTTCAGCACGAGGATGCCCACCAACAACGACACGGGAATGCTGACCAGCGATATAAGTGTGGTGCGAGGATTCATCAGGAAGAGGAAGAGTACGATGATGACAAAGATGGCGCCCTCGATGAGCGACTCCTTGATGTTGCTGATGCTGGCATCGATGAAGCGCTCCTGACGGAAAATCTCTGCATCAACATTCACCCCTTCGGGCAATTGATGTTTGATGTCGGCCAATGCAGCATCGAGGCGTTCGGTAAGCTCCTCTGTCGACACATTGGGTTGCTTGGCCACAGTCAGCAGCACGGCCGGTTTGGCGTTGTTCGATGCAGTTCCCACCTTGGGAGTCTTGTTACCCACCTTGATATCGGCAAACTCATTCAGCGTGACAGGCGAACCGTCTACCACCTTTACCACCGTCTGCCCCAGGGCATCTACGTCGTTGGTGGCCAGTGCACCACGTATCAGATATTCATTGCCATACTCATAGAGCACGCCTCCCGACACATTCTGGTTCATATCGCGCACAGCCTCGACAGCCTCATCAACACTCACACCATGATACTTCATGCGTTCGGGGTGCAGTGTCACCTGGTATTCCTTCTCCTCGCCACCTTGCACCGACACCTGTGCTACACCACCAATGCTGAGCAGACGCGGACGGATGGTCCAATCGGCCAGGGTGCGAAGGTCTTGTCCCTCACCACCTGTCAGTCCGATTATCATCACCTCGCCCAAGATGGACGACTGCGGACCTAATGTGGGTTGTCCTACAGTGGAAGGTAACGTGCTACCTACCTCGGCCAACTTCTCGTTTACTATCTGACGGTCACGATAAATGTCTGTACCCCAGTCAAACTCCACCCACACACACGAGAACCCTGTAGTGCTGCTGCTACGCACACGTCGCACATTCGTAGCACCATTCATAGCCGTCTCGATGGGGAAGGTCACGATGCGCTCCACTTCTTCGGGCGCCATACCTCGAGCCTCGGTCATCACCACCACAGTGGGAGCATTGAGATCAGGAAAGACATCCACCTCCATGTGCATGGATGTGTAGATGCCACCAATACATATCAGTATCGCAGCTACCAAGATGGCCAAGCGATTACGAAGAGAAAACTTGATTATATTGTTTAGCATTGTAAGACCTATAACAACTCCCACCCACCAAAAGGGAGAGAGAAACATCACGTTAACTTAATTATGAATTTAAAGCCCCACTCTAACTCCACAAGGGGATGAATCATAGCTAGATGAAGGCATTGCACCAGACTAATTATGAACTATGAATTAAGAACTAGCAAAGAGCCATGAACAATTCAATGGCTGTGACTATGCGCCTCGGGAATGGCACCACTGGCTGCAGCTATCTTCAGCTGGTAGACACCCTTGACCACGACCTTCTCGCCCACCTTCAAGCCGCTTACTATTTCGGTGTGCAAACCATTCGATGCTCCTAGTTGAACCTCGCGTTTCTCATACTCATCCTCGTCATGTCCCTGTACATAGACAAAGTAAAGTCCCTGTTCTTCGGTTAGAGCTGTGATAGGAACGGAGAGGATTCCCGTACGTATGTTCGAGAGCAGCCAGATGTCGGCAAACGAACCCGGAACGATGTCGCCATGATTCTCAAACTCGAAGGTAACAGGAATGTAGGCAGAGCCCTCGGTGGCTGTACGTCCCATCGAAACGAGATGGCCATTCAGCTGCTCGATGCTTCGCACATTCTCCATGTCATAGCTCATAGCGAAGTTAGCACCCACAATGTCGTGCATACGGGCAAAGTATTTTTCAGGCACCTCGGCACGCAGTTGCAGGTCGCAGCTCTTGGTGACGGTGGCCACCAACTGCCCCACTTCGACATACTCTCCCTGCTTCACCAGAACGCGCTTCACATAGCCGGCAATGGGCGACGACACACTGGAAGCAATCTTGTTGACATCCTGATTGAAACGCACACTCGACAGGATGCGAGCCTGCTCGTATTCGGCTTTGGCACGTTCGTACTCCTCGCGCGAGACAATGCCTTCACCCACCAGTCTCTGTGCACGCTCATAGGCCGATTTGGCACGTTCCAGTTCCACCGCATTCTGTGCTACCGCATCACTACCTGCCAGTCCGGCTGCCGACACACGAGCAAAGACCTCTCCCTTGGAGATGGTTGCACCCTCGGTCAGATGGTCACGCGTGAAAGTCAGCACACCCGAGCTCTTAGCCACCACAGCAGCCTCATCACCCTGCGCCTCTGTCACTTGGCCCGACACACGGATGGCTTCTTGAAAGTCAGAAAGCTGTAGCGTCACGACCTCCAATCCGGCCGCCTTGCGCTGTACCTCGCCAAACTCTATCACGCCGTCCTCGTGATTATGTCCCTCATGTCCAGCATCACCATGGTCATGCTCATCATGTTCATTGTGCCCACAGGCAACCATTGCCGCAGCACACATTATTATATATATATACTTCATCATTTTAAAGAACCTCTCTAACTCCCCAAGGGGGAGGATTGCCCACTCTATCTCTCCGAGTAGAGGACTCATAGAGCTACACGGGGGCAATACGGAAATTATGAATTATGAATTATGAATTATGAATTGTGAATTATGAATTACAAAACGCTTCGAATCCCAAAGAGCGGATGGCTGCGAGCACTTCTTCCACATCGAAATTCCCTACCACATGGGCTTCCTTTTCGTGCAGCAACACCTCGGAATGCTCTACTCCCGCCACACTGTCGATGGCCTTCTTAACGCTGGCCGCACAATGATTGCAGTTCATGCCTGTTACACGTATCACAGTCTCCTCGTGTTCGTGACAGTGGCACTCGTCATCGTGACAATGATCGTGTTTTCCTTCTTCATGACAATGGCATTCGCTATCATGGCAATGGCAAGATCCTAAGCCATGTCCATGATCGTGACAACAGCAGCCACCACCCTTCCAAACCTTGACGGGAGAGAAGGCATTGAGAAGTAAGAGTCCCAACAGAACGGTGCAGGCAATGCTGAACCACCCTGGCCCCTCCTCACAGCACGATTCGGTGGCTTTCAGTGCACTGGTGAACCACTCAGCGGGCAAGAAATAGTCGATGCCCAGACCGAAGAGGATGGCGCCAGAGACTATGGAGGCTAGGTAGACGAGCAGTGTGCGACGACCCAACACCTTGTTGATGACCATGATGCTGGCTGCGTTGCTGGCAGGACCGGCCATGAGCAGCACCAAGGCGGCACCAGGAGTGAGTCCCTTCAGCATCAATGCAACTGCTATAGGAATGCTACCAGTGGCACACAAATACATGGGAATGCTCAGTACAAGGACGAAGAGGATGCTCATGAGCGAGTTGCCATGAAAAGCAGCAAACCAACCATCGGGCACCAATGCGGTGATAAGACCGGCAATGACAAGTCCCACGACAAGCCATTTGCCGATGTCCTCCATCATCTCGACGAAAGCGTAGCGGAGGGCGCTAACGACAGAACCTCTCTGTCCTTCGGACATCTCCCCCTCTAAAGGTAGATCCTGATTTGCATCCGACAGGATGGCCTCATCCTTGGCGTTAGCGCTCCTCCCCTTAGCGGGGGAGAGGGTCTTTTCACCCTGCACGCTACCGGATAAGCAGCTCGCACTTTGGGGGGCAGAGAGGGAGACCTTACGATCGGCCTTATTCACTAGCCATCCACCGAAGATAGCCGTGAACATAGCCACGACAGGACGGATGATGGCAAAGGGAAGACCCATGAGGCTGTAGGTGGCAATGATGCTGTCGATACCCGTCTGGGGTGTGGCAATAAGAAAGGAGATGGTGGCTCCCTTGCTTCCGCCTTCGCGACGCAGCCCCATGGCAGTAGGGATGACGCCGCACGAACAAAGGGGCAGTGGAACACCAAACAAGGCGGCTAGTACCACACTCTTCATACTGTTGCCACCCAGATACTTGTGATACATAGTGTTGGGCACGTACTGGTGCATCAAACCAGCCAGAAGAAAGCCCAACAAAAGATAGGGCGCCATCTCATTGACTAGCGCCCATATCTCATTCAATACATCTAACAGGACTGCCATAGCTTTGCATTTTTTTATTTCGCTGCAAAGTTACGACAATGTTTTTGCAATTCAGTTGCAAAAATGCACATGAAGGATGAAGAACGATTTTTCGTATAAAAAACGGACTTGGCGGCGACACTATAGAGACAATATTACCTCTGTAGGTAGCGTAGTCATAACAGAGATTTGCTCTATCGAGATGCCAGCCTCCTTCATTGCCTTTGCCGATAGCAGAAGTGCTTTTCTTTGCTCGGCCAATTGAGCACCCTGTTCGGCCAATTGAGCACCCTGCTCGGCCAACTGAGCACCCTGCTCGGCCAACTGAGCATCTTGTTCTTTTATTTTCTCATCACGCAGCATGATAGCCGTATCGCGATTCTCGATGGCCGAGAAATACTCATCCTCAACATTCATCTCCATACGAAGTGCGGAGTCAGAAGCAGCAGAGAGCAGTCGATGGATGATGTGTTTCATCTCGTCGTCGTCGGCATAAAGGGCCTCGTCGATATTAAGAACCTGTCTGTTATATTTATCTTTGCACGATTGGTCGAAGACACTTAGCACCTTGTCCAAACGATTGTTGACCTTACCCCTCAAACGCGGTATCTGCACGATGATGCTGTCGTGTACCAAGCTATCGACAAAAGGATCGGGGATGCCTTTCGTTACCTCATTACCGTCATAATCGAACGACTTATGGTTGACATACAGCACAGGTTCGTCAATATCACCCACCTTATGCCCCAACAAATAAACAGTTATCATTGGGATGGCATAACCTTCGGGGTTGTCTTCCTTGATAATATTCTCTGGCAACGCATATTGAGCACCCAGATACTGGCGGAAACGCAGCGTTTCCGTCTCAAGCCAAGTCTTTTGCAACTCAATGAGTATAAGTTTCGCACTGCCATCCTCCTGGCGCACCGTTGCGCCGAAGTCGATACGGAACATCGAAATCTTGTCACGACTTCCGTTCGTATATTCATGACGGCGAACCTCTACCTCCATCACCTCCTTCTTCAGTAAGGCAGAAAGTAAGGTCTTCGCAATGCGTTCGTCCTCCATAAGGTACTTGAACACAGTATCATAAATAGGATTTGCAACACTTATTATCATTGTTTCATACGTCTATTTGTCGCAAAGTTAGCAATTATCAGAAAATAAAACAAGAAAATGCCAAACTTTTAACATTAACACAGAGCATTTATCACACTCTGTGTTACAAAAATCTGCGCTTGAATGATTATCCTATATTATCACTCCCCTACTGCTTCATCAGGAAAGCCTTGAAGCCCTCGAAGTCCTTGCCAATCTCGATGCTCTTCTTCTCGCCTTTCATGAAGGCAGCCAGCTTCTCGGGAATGGCTACGTCGCCACCGCAGATGCTGTCAACCACACCCTTGAACTTGGCGGGATGAGCAGTCTCGAGGAAGATGCCTGTCTCGCCGGGCTGGAGTCCCTCCTTCAGAGCACGATAGCCACATGCTCCGTGAGGGTCGAGCTGATAACCCGTATCCTTAAGGCACTCGCGCATCGTCTCGGCAATCTGCTCGTCGCTGTAGGTGCATCCGCTGATGTCCTTGCAGATGGCAGCATGATCCTTCTTGTAGAGGTCATAGATACGAGCAAAGTTCGAGGGATCGCCCACGTCCATGGCGTTGGCGATGGTCTGCACGCTGGCCTTGGGCTCGTACTTTCCGGTCTGGAGATAGTTATAGAAGATGTCGTTGGCATTGTTGGCAGCGATGAAACGCTTGATGGGCAGACCCATCTTCACGCCGAACAAGGCCGAACAGATGTTGCCGAAGTTGCCCGAGGGAACGCAGACGACGATATCCTCGAGGCCAGCCTTCTTCAACTGTGCGTAAGCATAGAAGTAGTAGAACGACTGAGGCAGGAAGCGGGCCACGTTGATGGAGTTGGCCGAGGTGAGCTTCATGTGGGCGTTCAGCTCGTCATCCATGAAAGCACTCTTGACCAGCGCCTGACAGTCGTCGAACACGCCATCCACCTCGAGTGCGGTGATATTCTGACCCAGTGTGGTGAACTGGCACTCCTGAATGGGGCTTACCTTGCCCTTGGGATAGAGCACATAGACGTGGATACCGGGCACACCGAGGAAGCCGTTTGCCACAGCCGAACCCGTATCGCCCGAGGTTGCAACGAGGACGTTGACAAGACGATCCTCGCCGGACTTCTTGTTAAAGTACCCCAGCAAGCGTGCCATGAAGCGAGCACCCACATCCTTGAATGCCAAGGTAGGACCATGGAAGAGTTCAAGGCTGTAGATAGAATCTGTTACCTTGACAGCGGGCACGTCGAATGCCAGCGTGTCGCACACTATCTTGTGCAGGTCCTCCTGAGGAATATCCTCGCCAAAGAAAGCATCTGCCACCTGGCAGGCTATCTCCTGGAACGTCATGTTCTGAATATTGTCGAAAAACTCTTGGGGAAGCTGTTTGATGCGCTCGGGCATATAGAGGCCACGATCCTCGGCCAAACCCTTTACCACAGCCTTCTCGAGCGAGGCCATCGGGGCCTGTCCATTCGTGCTATAATATTGCATAATATTTTGTTTACCTTAAAAAATATCACAAATCGAGGGCGAAGTTACAAATAAGTAAGTAAAAACACAAATTTATTTGCAAAAAAGAGCACAAAACCGTATCTTTGCAAACATATTATAACAACAATCAACAATAAGGATGGGAAAAGCGAATAAGTGGTGGACTACTATCAAACGCCAGGATTGGGGTAGTTTCCTGATGCAGTTCTTTGCTGTCATGCTGGGTATTATCGTCACCTTTGCGGGTGAATCAATCATTAGCAGTCATAACACAAACAAAGAGGTGAAGACAAGTCTGCAACTTGCCAAGGGCGAGTTGCTGGACAACCTGAAGGAGGTGGAGAATGCCGATACTATATGGAAACTGCAGGGACAGGCCAGCCGTTTCCTATACACATACATGGACAGTCTTGAGAAGGCACCCCAAGACTCACTGGCATTCTATTGCAACCTGCCTGTCACGCTTGCATCATTCTCGTCTACCGAACATGCGCTGGACCTCATGAAGTCATCGGGCGTCTTTGCCAAGATGGATGACAAAGCACTGGCACTCGACATTGTCCGTGCCTACGACCTCATCAGCAATTACATAAAGGTCTACAACATCTATTACGAGAAGCAGAAAACACTTGTCGAGGCTGCACTGACACCCGAATTCAAAGAGGCGATGAATAAAAAGGCAACCACCATCACCGCCGTTGAATTCTGGAACGAACTGGGTGCATCGGTGGCAGGCAGATACCTGATTTCGGAGATGACGGTACAAAGCAACTTCGACTTAGGACACAAGGAGGTATGCGACTCGGTGAACAGCATCATCAGCAACATCGAAGCATATTGTAAGTGAAAAACGTCACCCATATCGCACCAAAACGCCCAACAGGAAATAAATTTTCACTCTGCTCTTCAGCTCTTCATATTTTCTTCGTATCTACATAATATACAGCAATATAGAAGCATGAAGAGTCCTCACAGCTCTTCATCACTCTTCATGCCTCTTCATCATTCATTGACCTAAACAAAAAGGAAGGGAAGAGAGGAATGCACATAAGTCAAGCTCCAGTCGCCTTGGAAGAGTGATGAGGTAGAAACCAGTTTCTGCTTTGGTGATGAGGCAAATGCAAGAGGCATGAAGAGTCATGAAGAGTCATGAAGAGGAAAAACAACTCTTCATATTTATATCTATCTGAATATATGCCACTTACAGAATAAATATGAAGAGCTGAAGAGTGAGGCGAAAATTCTTTTTCCTTCGCCCTACCCTCTCTGTTTTTCTTTCCAGAATACTGCTAGGGCTTTCTCAAAAAACCGCAGCGGTTTTATTCCAGAACCGCTGCGGTTTTATTTTAAAACCGCAGCGAAAATAATACGGAGACGCTAGAGGATTTTCAGAAAGACGCTACAGCTTTCAATAAGACACAGTGCATCCTCCATCTGCGACTGCTGCGAGTGACGAACGAGATCGCTGCGAACACAACCTGCGACTGCTGCGAGTGACAGTCGCAATCGCAGCGAGTGTTTCTGCCTCCCCCTGCAGCATTCAATTATCACTGCTATTGCTTCCCATAATTATATATAATAAGGTGTAGCATCACCCCAGCAGTTTCTCTATCCAGAAAAGTGTTAAAAAAGTGTTAAAACGCAAGAAACATTTGGTGGGAATTGGGAAGTGTAGTACTTTTGCAGTGTAATAGTTAGGTAGTACACCAATACAGACCTATAACTACCGCTAGAAACGCGTCCCGCAAGGACCAGAAAAGTGAATGAAAATAATAACAAAAAAGATAAACGACTATGTTAGAAGTAAAGAACATCACATTCGGCTACAACAAGAAGCAGAATGTACTGGAGAATCTCTCCTTGAAGTTTGAGAACGGCGGCGTATATGGCCTCCTGGGCAAGAATGGTACTGGCAAGAGCACACTGCTCTATCTCATCATGGGTCTGCTGCGCCCCAAGAGCGGACAGGTGGAGATGGACGGAGTGAACACCTTCGACCGCAATCCCGAAATTCTGAAGCAGATGTTCATCGTACCCGAGGAGTACGACATGCCCAACACCACGCTCGAGAAATACGTAAAAGCCATCCGTCCCTTCTACCCCAACTTCGACGAGCAGATACTGAAGGACTGCCTTGAGGTGTTCGAGATGCCTATGGAAGTAAACATGAAGGACTTGTCAATGGGTCAGAAGAAGAAGATATACATCTCGCTGGCACTGGCCATACGCGCCAAGGTGCTGGTGATGGACGAGCCCACCAATGGACTGGACATCCCTGCCAAGTCGCAGTTCCGCAAAGCCATTACACGCGGCATGGGCGACGACCAGATCATCCTCATCTCCACACACCAGGTGAAGGATGTAGAACAGATCATTGACCACGTGACCATCATCAACAACAATCAGGTACTGATGAACGAACCTCTCGACCCCGAGCAGCCTCTCAACCTCGAAGAGATGTTCCTCAAGACAATCGGAGCACTATAAACATCACCATCGAGAGTTGGCAAACCTGGTTCAACGACTCTTGTTTATTCTTTCATCACATTTAAAATAATAGCACACAATGAATACCGCTAGTTTACTGGATTTCGGAAAATACGATCTCACCATCAATAAAGTTTTTTATCGCAACATGGTCATTATGGCCATTAGTGTAGCCATGGGCCTGAGCCTGCTTTGCTTCGTCATGCGCTGGATCATGTACAGCAGCACAGTCAGCAGCTACGGAGATTTTGGTATGCCCATCACCCCCAACGATCCTATGCACTATAGCAACGCGCCTTTCACATCCATGCTTCTGTACATGATGTGCAGCATCTTCCTGATCATCTTCGTGGGTTGCTGTTTCCATAACTTCCGCACAAGACAAGGGCGCATCAACGAGCTCATCCTGCCCGTGAGCAACGCAAAGAAATACGCTTGGCACCTCATCGTCAGCATTGGCGGCGGTCTGTGTGTTATCATCTTGTCATTACTGGCAGCCGACCTCATCAACTTCCTCCTGCACTGGATTGTATTCGGCACAGAATACTCTTTCTCTCTGGCCAAGAAGGTCTTCGAAGTCAGCACCATTTCGATGTCTGACACCAAGCAGGTCATGCCCACTGATGAGATGCAGCTCCTCACCCACATACGTATCTTCAGCATTTGCGCCACGTTGGCCAACATTGCAACCTTCATCTACGGAAACTCAGTGAAGTACCGCTTCAACATCATCATCACCTATGGCATCATGCAAGGCATCATTACCATCCTGATGTTTGGCTTCATCATTGCAATGAGCTTTGTGAATAACAACATGAGCACACCTGATTCCAACGCGTTCCTTCTCGGTTCGATGAAAATGGCTATCGGAGTAGCACTCATTGTTGCGGCTCTCGGTTTCTGGCGCAGTTACAAGCGCTACTGCAAGGCTCAGGTAACAACCCGACTTAACAAATAAGAAGACATGAAAAGACTGTTATATTCACTTATACTGATAGCTGTCAGTGCCCTGAGCACACAGGCTCAGACCACGGTGAAGGGCATTCTGCAAGACTCGCTCACACACGAGGGAGAACCCTACGCCACCATCCGCATCTACAAGGGCAAGGAGGTGAAGGCGCAGAGCACGCCCACCACCATGGCTCTTACCGACCTGGACGGCAACTTCGCCGCCACACTGAAGGAGCAGGGCACCTTCACCATGCTCTGCTCGTCGACCGGCAAGAACACCGTGGCACGCACCTTCACCGCCAATGGGGAGAAGGAGATTGACCTGGGTACACTGCTGACAAGCGACATGGAGAGCGTGATGAAGGCCATGGACGTAGTGGCACAGAAGCCCATCGTGAAGATGGAGGCCGACAAGGTGAGCTACTCGGTGCAGGACGACGTGGACAGCAAGTCGATGAGCATACTGGACATGCTGCGCAAGGTGCCCATGGTGACGGTGGACGGACAGGACAACATCACCGTGAACGGACAGAGTTCGTTCAAGATATATGTGGACGGCAAGCCCAACATGATGCTCTCGAGCAACCCCAGCATGATACTGAAGGCCATGCCTGCCAGCATGGTGAGCAGCATTGAGGTGGTGACAAATCCCGGTGCCAAGTACGACGCCGAAGGGGCTGGCGGCATCCTCAACATCAACACGGCCATGGCAGCTGGCGGTGGCAGCAATGCCGCACAGAGCATGAACGGATACAACGGATCGATAAGTGCCGAAGGTGGAAACCGAGGTGGTGGCGCTGGAGCCACAGTGGCAGGACAGCAAGGCAAGTTCAGCTACAACGCCAACGTCCACTACTCGTACAACAACAACGGTACCGTCACCGCCGACATGCTGCGCAAGCAGGACAACGGTGTCACTACCGAGTACAAGATGAACACCAGCAACGTGGTGCCCTTCGTCATGGGCAACATAGGCTTGGGCTACGAGATTGACTCGCTCAGCCAGATCAACGCTTCGTTCGGCATCACACGCTATAACTTCAAGACCAACGGCGATCCCACCACACGTATGTTCGGCGGTGCACTGGGCACGGGCTTCGGCTACAGCAACCACACCCTCAACAAGCAGGGTTCGACCGGTTTCGAGGGAAGTCTGGACTACCAGCGATTCTTCGACGCCGCACACAACGGTTCCATCTCGTTCGTTTACCAGGCCAACATCACGCCCGCCACAAAGGAGAGCGAGACGACAGGCTTCAGGATGGAGGGCATGGGCGACAGCAGCATGATGCCCGCCGACCGTATGAGCGACGGCAAGGAGAACACCCAGGAGCACGTCTTCCAGAGTGACGTGGTGAACCGATTGGCTCCTCACAGCAAACTGAACTATGGTGTGAAATATGCCTTCCGCCGCAGCACCAGCGACATGGACTACTTCGACGTGCAGTCGGGCAACAAGACCTACAACGCCTTGCTGAGCACCGACTATGAGCAGCGTAGCCACATCGGCGCCGTATATGCCGAGTCGGAGAACACATGGGAGAAGCTGACTGCCAAGGCCGGACTGCGTTACGAGCACACCTGGCTGGAGATGATGGACAATGCCAACAACGACAAGAACTTCAAGAAGGACTACGGCAACCTGGTTCCCTCGGCTACACTGTCCTACACCGTGGGCATGGCACAGAACCTGGGACTGACCTACAACATGCGCATCTCGCGTCCCGGCATCTCTTATCTCAACCCCTACGTCGACCGTTCCGAGCCAACTTCGCTGACCTATGGTAACTCAGACTTGGATGTCGAGAAGACGCACAACATCGGCCTGACATACAGCATCTACACTCCAAAGGTCATCATCAGCAGTTCGCTGCGCGAGACACTGGCCAACGGCGGCATCGAGCAGTACAGCTTTATGGACAACGAGAACCGACTGAACACCACTTTCGGCAACATCGTAGACCGTCGACTCACATCGCTGAACATCTTCGCACAGTGGTCGATGACCAAGACTACACGCATCATACTGAACGGTGCAGTGAACTACAACTACCTGACCAGCAACGAACTGGATGCCACCAACAAGGGCTGGAGCGGAAACGCCATGCTGAACGTGCAGCAGACATTGCCCAAGAACTGGACGGTGAGCGTATATGCCATAACACGAAGCAAGGAGCACACACTGCAAGGCCACAGAGGCGGCATGAACATCGGTGCACTGACCGTGAGCAAGAGCTTGCTGCAGGATCGACTGAACCTAAGCCTGACAGCCGCCACCGGTCTGTCGAAGGGCGGAAAACTGCACATCGACCAGTATGCCGAGGGCAAGGACTTCACCAGCACCACGAAGATCAGCGTGCCCATCACACGCGCCAACCTCTCGGTCCGCTGGAGTTTCGGAAACAGCAAGAAGAAGTTTGCCACACACGAGAGCAAGGTGCAGAACGACTACATCGAGCATAAGAGCAGCAGCGAGAGTATCAGCAATGCCAGCAACATGTAGTCAGCCTCATAACCTTAATAACCTCATAACCCCATTAACATGGATTTCAAAGAATCAAAAGCTATATACCTGCAAATCGCCGACCACCTGATGAGCAAGATTCTGCACGACACCTACAAGGAGGGTGAGCGCATGGCATCGGTTCGTGAGTGTGCTGCCGACCTGGAGGTGAACGTCAACACCTGCATGCGAGCCTACGACTGGCTGTGCCAGCAGGAGGTGATCTTCACCAAGCGCGGACTGGGATATTTCGTATGCGAAGGTGCCAAGAAGGCAATCCTGAAAGAACAGCGCGAAGAGTTCATGAACGAGACACTACCCGAACTGGCCCGTAAGATGCAGACACTGGGCATCAGCGTGGAGGAGCTGGTAGAAAAACTGAAATAGAAGAGATGAGAAAGATTATGTTAATCCTGGCATGCCTCTGCGGAGGCATGGCCTGGGCTGACAATGCCAAGGAGGACACCATATCGGTGCGCGGACAGGTTGTCGACTACTTCACTCGTGAGGTCGTCGATAGCGTGTTTATGGAAGTACTGATGCCTGACAGCACCACCGTGGTCGACACGCTGTGGAACCTCAGGAAGAACAAGATGAACATGGGCGTGTGGGGCGAATGGGAGATGCAGGGCTACACCTTCAAACTGCCACACCACGGCAAGTACCTGCTGCGCTGCACCAAGCGTGGCTACAAACCCAGCGTCACACCGCTCGACATCCCGCGCAAGCGTTACAACAAGAAGGTGAAGGAATGGGAGGCCGACGAGATAATGCTGAAGAGGAGCAACTCGTACGACTTCGACACCGAGATGCAGGAGGTGACCGTCAAGGCCACTCGCATCAAGATGTTCCAGGACGGCGACACGGTGGTGTATAATGCCGATGCCTTTGAACTGTCGGACGGCTCCATGCTGGACGAACTCATCCGCCAATTGCCTGGCGTGGAACTGAAGGATGGTGGCGAGATATTCGTCAACGGACACAAGGTGGACGAACTGATGCTGAACGGCAAGCACTTCTTCAAGGGCGACGCCAAGGTGGCACTGGACAACCTTCCCGCCTATATGGTGAACAATGTGAAGGCATACCAGCGTGCCGATGACAAGGCGTATCTGGACAAGCATCACGAGGAGATGAAGAAAAATGACCCGTGGGTAATCGACGTCAATCTGAAACGCGAGTACAACACCGGTTGGATAGGCAACGTCGAGGCGGGATACGGTACGGAGGACCACTATCTGGGCCGCTTGTTCCTGACCCGTTTCACCGACCACAGCCGTCTCACCCTCTATGGCAGCAGCAACGACATCAACAACCACGGTCAGCCTGGCAGCGAGGGCAGCTGGAACGACTGGTCGAGTCCGACGAGCCAGATGAAGATCATCAACGCGGGCATGGACTTCCACGTAGACAGCCGTACCAGCAAGACGGAGCTGAACACACAAGTGAACTACTCGGGCACCGAGGCAACAAGCCGCACCGACGTGAGCGGTGTGACCTTCCTGCCCTCGGGCGACGTGTATAACCGCAGCCGCAGCCGTAACGAGAGTACGACGCACACGTTGGGATGGAACCTCGACCTGAGTATGCCCAAGAAGGAGTCGTTCTTCACTATCTCGCCCAACCTGTCATGGAGCCACAGCAAGAGCAACGGTTTCAGCACATCTGCCACATTCAACAACGACCCAGAGGACACCTACCGTGGCCAGTCGCTCGATTCCATCTTCGCTCCCATCGGTAGCGCACGACTGGAGAAGTTCCTCGTCAACCGCTCGCGCGACATCACCAAGGGACAGCAGACCAGCTTCTCGACCGGCCTCAGCACCTATTATTATAGAGTGGCACCCTGGAACGGCGAGACCATCAACCTCTCGGCCAACCTCTCGTACAACAAGACGAAGGGCAAGGACTTCTCGCAATACGACCTGTATCAACATGCCTCGTCGGGCATGGATGCCGTCAACGATTACCGCAACCGATACACCTTCTCGCCCAGCGAGGCTGTAAACGCACGCATCTCATTGGGGCACGACTTTTGGGAGTTCAAGTTCGGCACACTGGGAGTTGACTACGACTTCAGCTACAGCTACGACAAGGGGCAGCGCGACCTGCACCGACTGGACGAACTGAACGGTTGGGGGCAGAATGCACAGAGACCCATCGGACTGCTGCCCAGCACTACCGACTCGCTCAATGCGTGCATAGACTGGGCCAACAGTTTCCACACCCTGAACCGCAATGCACAGCACAACACCCGACTGCACTTGCAGAAAGGTGGCGACTGGGGATTCTACATGATGTCGGTGGCACTGAGCCACAGCATCCGCCACATGGAGGATACGCGCGACCACGTTGACCGCAACCTCACACGTCACTTCAACCTGCCACAGGTGTCGGGATACGTCAAGGTGAAGGACTGGGAGGGAGGCTTCGACTTCTCACAGTCCTCACCCTCGATGAACTTTCTGCTGGATGTGCGCGACGACAGCAATCCGCTGTCCGTCTCGATGGGTAATGCTAACCTGAAGAACAGCAGCAACGAGAGCATGTCGATGGGTTACTCGCACAGCAACATGGAGAGGCAGAACAACTGGCGTGTGGGCGCTAATGTCTCGTTCAGCCAGAACAGCATCGGCAACGCCATGACCTACAACCGCCAGACGGGTGTATACACCTACCGTCCCGAGAACATCAGCGGCAACATGAGCGCTGGTCTGGACGGAAACACAAGCGTGACGCTGGACAAGAACAAATGGCTCACACTAAACAACTCGAGCAACTTGGGCTATCAGCGCAGTGTTGACTTCATGCAGGAAACAACATCCGACTTGCCTGCCGAATCGGCTGATCAGCTAAGCATCAGTCGCGTGCATAACATCACATTGTCCGAAGAGATGAACCTGCGTTTCCAGAAAGGTGGCTACAAGGTGAGCCTGAATGCACAGGCCAACTACGTCCACGCCAGCAGTCAGCGTGCCAACTTCCACACCATCAACACGGTCGACTTCTCGTACGGAGCAAGCTGCTCGCTGAAGCTTCCCTGGTCGCTGCAGTTCGACATGGACCTGACGATGCACAGCCGTCGCGGCTACGAGGACGAGACGATGAACGAGAACAACCTGGTTTGGAACGCAGCACTCTCCAAGTCGCTGCTCAAGAAGAAGAGCCTCATCGTCAAGGTCATCGGGCACGACATCCTGCAGCAGCTGAGCAGCGTGCATCGCAGCATCAACGCCCAAGGCCGCACCGAGACATGGTACAACACCCAGCCCGCCTACGGTCTACTGACTCTGGCCTATAAACTCAACATTATGCCAAAGAAGAAAAAGTAAATAGGTATTTCAAAGGTTATAGGTTATAGGTTATAGGTTATGGGTCATGAGGATTGAAAGGTTATAGGTTATAGATATTATAGATATTGCCTAGAGCAAACGTTCCGTGCCTTTTACTACCCATTTGTCCCTTTTACTACCTTTTTACTACCTTTTACTACCCTTAAAAAACCTTTTAAAACAATGATAACTGGTAAAATCAACAAACTGCTACGCGAACACGAACGGTTGAAGGAACGTCGTAATCCGATGTTCGAGCGTAACCGCTTCGTCAAGTTCCTCATGTATTTCATGATGATATACTATGCGGGATGCCTGCTTCTGCTGGGCATTACACTCCCCATACCTATGAGCGACATATACCACGGTGTGCCTGGCTTCGACGTGTTGGACGGATGGTTCTTCGTCATCCCCATCGTCGACTTCTGGCTGCGCTTCATCATCCAGGAGACACCCGCCAACCAGGCACGTCCCTACTCCCTTCTGCCCATCAGTCGCCGTTACCTGATGCGCCGCTACATGCGTCGTGCAGCCCTGACAATGGGCAACCTCTTCTGGGGGTTCTTCCTCGTGCCATTCGCCGTCATGAGCGTTGCCAAGGTACTGGGCGTTACAGGCGTCATAGGCTGGTTGTTGGGTTGGTGGTTGCTCATCGTGTGCAACAGTTACATCTACCTCCTCATCCGTGCCCTCTGCACCCGCAAAGGCGTATGGGTATTGTTACCCCTCGTCATCCACGTCGGCATCGTGTTGCTGGCCGTCCTGCCCGACAGCAATGTCCTCGACATGCCCTGCACCGACTTCATGCGTGGCTTTGCCGAGTGGAACGTGCAGTCCTTCGCCATAGCCATAGCCCTCATCGTGCTCTTCTTCCGTCTGAACGTGAAGGTGCAGGGAGCCATCGTCTATGACGAGGTGGGCAAGAAGGAGGACGTGCAGCTGAAGCACACCACACAGATGAACTTCCTCAACCGCTTTGGCATCGTGGGCGAATACCTCAAACTGGAGATGAAGATGAGGATGCGCAACAAGTCGCTCAAGAATCAGTTCTTCATGCTTCTGGGCTGTATGGTCGTCTTTAGCGTAATACTCTATTTCACCGACATATACGATGGTGTCTTTATGACCAATTTCATCTGCCTCTACGACTACCTGTGTGTCGGCATGGCCACGCTGGTCACCATCATGTGTCACGAGGGCAACTATATGGATCTGCTGATGAGTCGTAAGGAGAGCATCATGGACCTGCTCACGGCCAAGTACTATTTCAACTCGCTTATGCTACTCATACCTTTCATCCTGGTCTTGCCACTCACTATTATCGGCAAGATAACCATCTGGATGAACATCGGCTATCTCATCTTTACGGTCGGAGTGCTGTATCCTATTATGTTCCAGATGGCAGCATATAACAAGGAGACGCTGCCCCTCAATGCCAAGTTGGGCGCTAAGGCAGGCAGCGGAGCACAGAATATCGTCACGCTCACCATCATGTTCCTGCCCATCGGTCTGGAACGCCTCTGTGTCACCTTCCTGGGCGACCCTTGGGGCTACATCGTGCTCATCGCGTTCGGCCTTGTCGGCATTGCCACACATCACCGATGGCTCCGCTTCACCTACCATCGTTTCATGAAGCGCAGATATGTGAACATGGAAGGATTCAGAGCAACGAGGAAGTAAGGAAAAACATCGAATAAACAAATAATCGAATTATCGAAAATTCGAATTACCGAAAATTCGAAGAATCGGAAAAACGAAGAATCGGAAAAACGGAAAAATCGAAGAATCGAAAAAAAAAGCAAAACAAACATGGAAATCAAGATAAACAACATAAAGAAAACATTCGGCGAGAAGGTAGCCGTCGACATCGACCATTTCGAGATTTGCAAGGGCGAGATACTCGGTCTCGTGGGTAACAACGGGGCAGGCAAGAGTACGCTCTTCCGCCTCATCCTCGACCTTATCAAGGCCGACAATGGCAACGTCATCATGACGAAGGATGATGGCAACAGTATCGATGTGGCACAGACCGAAGAGTGGAAGGACTGGACGGGTGCCTACATCGACGATTCTTTCATCATCGACTACCTCACCCCCGACGAGTATCTGCAGTTCATTGCCCGCATCTGCCACATCAATGACGAGCAGCTGGCCGAGGAACTCAAGAAGTACGAGACCTTCATGGCAGGCGAGATAATAGGGCAGAAGAAGCTCATCCGCAACCTTTCTGCGGGTAACAAACAGAAGGTGGGCATCGTGGCAGCCCTGTTGCTGCGTCCCAGCCTGCTCATCCTCGACGAGCCCTTCAACTTCCTCGATCCCTCGTCGCAGAATGCCATCAAGCATCTCCTGAAGGAATACAACCAGGAGACAGGTGCCACCATCCTTGTCTCGAGCCACAACCTCAACCACACCGTCGACATATGTCCCCGCATTGCCCTGCTCGAAGCCGGTAAGATTATTCGCGACATCGACAACAGCGATGGCTCGGCCGAGAAGGAACTGGAGACCTATTTTGAGGTAAGCCCCCTCTAACTCCACCAAGGGGGATACTCTTTGTAGGGTGAGACAATGCGCCAGCCTAATTATGAATTATGAATTGTGAATTATGAATTATACAATCGAGCATCGCACGCTACACTTCAAGCAGCCTGCGGGAACAAGCAGAGGGGTGTACCACACTCGCGACGTGTGGTACATACACCTATATGAGGGCGATTGGCATGGCATTGGCGAGTGCGCCCCCCTACCCGATCTCTCATGCGACGCCTACCCCAACGAGGAGTACGAGCAGTATCTGCACGCCGCTTGTCGAATGACTTGCCAATTGGGACACATCCCTTACGAGTGGTTGCGCGACTATCCAAGCATCCTGTTCGGACTGGAGATGGTGGAGAAAAAAAGACTCTCCCCCCGCCCTCCCTATAGGGAGGGAGCCTCCTATACTCAAGGGGGCACAGTAAGAGAAGGTGTAAGTAGCAGAAATGCAGTCCCCTCCCTTCACTTTTCGTCTTCGGACAAAAGTAGAGGGCGGGGGGAGAGTCTGCCGGCCTGCGGCCCCCTCTGCCGCATCAACGGACTGATATGGATGGGCACGTATGATGAGATGCGACGTCAGCTTGAGGCGAAGCTGGAGGCTGGCTACCACTGCATAAAACTGAAAATCGGAGCCATCAACTTCGAGGATGAACTGGCACTGATAAAGCAGGTGAGACGTGACTTCGGTAGCGAGGTAGTGGAACTGCGTGTCGATGCCAATGGCGGCTTTGGCAACAACTATGGCGAGGCTATCGACAAACTGCACCGATTGGCAGAATATGACCTGCACAGCATTGAGCAACCTATTCGCCAGAAGCATTGGCAGGAGATGGCCGCTCTGTGTGCAGATTCACCGCTTCCTATCGGCCTCGACGAGGAACTTATCGGTATCAATACTACTGCCAAGAAGATCGCCCTGCTCGACACTATCCGTCCGCAGTACATCATACTGAAACCCATGCTGCACGGCGGCTTCAGTGGTTGCGACGAATGGATACGTCTGGCCGAAGAGCGCGGCATCGGTTGGTGGGCCACATCGGCTCTGGAGTCGAACGTAGGACTGGCAGCCATAGCACGCTGGGTAGCGCAGTACCATCCCACCATGCCCCAAGGCCTCGGCACAGGATTGCTCTATACCGACAACACGCCGCCCGAGACCGAGATCCGGGGCGACGAGTTGTATTTGCTCTAGGATTATTGAAAGGTTATGGAGTATAACCACAAAAACTCATAACCACCAAACCTTAGAACCTCACAAAACAAACCATAGATACACAAATTTACACTGCGCTTTTTTATGATTATTACTAATTATGAACACGTGCGCACACATTAATGGATGAATGTTTTGGAGATAAAAAATTAATTCATAACTTTGTGGGCAACTTTTTAACCGCTTAAACGTTTAGGCGATTAGTCGATAAGTCGTTAAAGAAAAAAGAATATGAAAAAAATCCTTATCGCTGCCACTGCAGCACTCGCCCTGTCCACTCAGGCACAGGCACAGAGCGAACTCTACCCACAACACTTCGACCTGGAGGAGGTGACCTTGCTGGACGGTCCGCTAAAGACCGCACAGGACCTCAACATCAAATACCTGATGAGCTATGACGTAGACCGTCTGCTCACACCTTTTGTACGTCAGTCAGGACTCAGTGCCACCACCGATACCAGGAACAAATACTACAAGTGGGAGACCAAGCACCCTAACTTTGCCAACTGGGGCAGTCCCGACTTCGACCTCAGCGGACACATTGGCGGTCACTACATGACAGCCTTGGCCCTGGCCTATGCCGCCTGCCACGACGAGGCCACCCAGGCCAAGATACTGGCACGCATCGACTACATCATCAACGTGGTGAAGGACTGCCAGGATGCCTACGACAGCGACAAGACCGGTATGTACGGATTCATCGGCGGACAGCCTATGAACGACAACTGGAAGAAGCTCTACAAGGGTGACACCGACGGCTTCTGGAATGGAGCCAAGCCCGTGCCCTTCTACTGCCAGCACAAGATTCTGGCAGGATTGCGCGACCTGGCCATCTACACCCACGACGATGACACCTTCCAGCGTGCCACCATCTCGAAGGAGCTCTTCAAGAAGATGTGCGACTGGAGCATCAACGTGGTGAGCAAGCTCTCCGACGATGCCTTGCAGCGCGTCCTCTGGACCGAGCATGGCGGCATGAATGAGACGCTGGCCGATGCCTATAAAATGTTTGGCGAGTCGAAATACCTCACCGCTGCCAAGCGTTACAGCGATATGGGTATGGTGAACGGTATGCAGAGTCTGGACAAGAACTTCCTGAGCGGCAAGCACGCCAACACTCAGGTGCCCAAGTATGTGGGCTTCATCCGCGTCAACCAGGTTTCAACATCCGGCACCACTAACTTCCGCACCGCAGCACAGAACTTCTGGACTGACGTGACGAAGAACCGTACCGTCTGCATTGGCGGTAACTCGGTCGAGGAGCACTTCCTGGGCACTGACAACGGCAACGGTTACATCGACAAACTGGATGGCCCCGAGAGCTGCAACACCAACAACATGCTGAAGCTCACCGAAGACCTCTTCGACACCAACCACGACGGCAAGTACAGCGACTTCTACGAGGCTGCCATGTACAACCACATCCTCTCCACCCAGGACCCCAAGACGGGCGGATACGTATACTTCACCCCACTTCGTCCGCAGAGCTATCGCATCTACAGCAAGCCCGACCAGGACATGTGGTGCTGCGTGGGCACGGGTATGGAGAACCACGAGAAGTATGGACACTTCATCTACACACACGAGACAAAGGCCAGTGGCAACACGCTCTACGTCAACCTCTTCACGGCCTCGACACTCAGCAACGAGGAGTTCGCACTGACACAGACCACACAGTTCCCCTACGAGCCAAGCACCAAGCTGACCATCGACAAGAGCGCATCGTTCACCATGGCCATACGCAAGCCCTCATGGGTGGCCGACGGTTTCAAGATCAGCGTCAACGGCACAGAAGTTGAATACACCCTCACCAAGGGTTATGCCATGGTGAAGGGCGACTGGAAGAAGGGTGATGTCGTCGAGGTGAGTCTGCCCATGGAACTCCGCTACGAGCAGTGCCCCCTCATGAAGGACTATATCGCCTTCAAGTACGGTCCCATCTTGCTGGGCGCTCGCACCACCAAAGAGAAATCGACCGACAAGGGCGACCTGAAATACGTACAGCTAACCCACGAATATGCAGCCGGCGAACGCATGGGACATGCACCCGGCGCCTACACCGCCAAGTACGACCTCAGCACCATGCCCATGCTCATTGGCGACCGCAGCAAGGTGCTCGAGCGCATCACGCCCGTCGAGGGCAAGCCCCTCACCTTCACGCTCGACGTGAGCCGCACCGAGGAGACAGCCAGCGGATATGCTTGGAAGACGCTCACCCTCGAGCCTTACTACGCCCTGCATCACAGCCGTGTCAACAACTACTTCTACCAGGCCACCTACGACACCTATATGAACAGTACATGGGCTCAGTTGGAGCGCGAGCAGAAGGCCATCGAAGAGCGCACCGTGGACTGTGTGGACATGGGTAAACAGCAGAGCGAGGCTGGTGTGGTGACCTTCTCGACCAACTCGGGCAAGGGTACCTACAAGGATGAGGACTATCGCGACACTCCCGCCAACGGATGGATGCAGATCGTGCTGAACGACACTCTGCCCGACAGCCGCAACCTGGCACTGATGCTGCGCTATCAGGCCGACGACAAGAACCGTAAGTGCAAGATCTACGTCAACGACCAGCTGCTGAAGGACTACACCGTACCCGCCACTCCCAGCAACGCCGATGGCAAGAACTTCTACAACCTCGAGTTGCCATTGGGCAAGTTGGCATTCGACAAGGATGGCAATCCCGTCACCAAGTACGTAGTGCGCATCGTAGCCTCAAGCACCACCCCCAACCCGGGCCTCTACTACATACGTCTGGTGCGCGACAGCAAGGTGGGCGAGAAAAACTATAAGTATGTGGCTGCCGACTGGGCCTACACCGGCGACGGTGGCCGACTGGCTCAGAGCAAGATAAAGGTCGATGCCGATGCCAACACCATCACCATGACCCAGAGCGGCAATAACAATATCTGCCTCAAATACGGCTCTAGCGCCACGCACGACGTGCCTGCCGAACAGAAGTACCTCGTCATTCGCGGCACCAACCTCAGCACCACCAGCGGCAGCGCCTTTGTGTGGTGGCTCAACGGCAAGAACGTGGGCAGCAGCGTGGCTCCCACCAAGACCAGCAAACTGAAGGACGGACGCACACAGCTGGTGTGGGACATCACCAAGAGTGGCATTGACGACAACTGCAAGAGCGATCCCTGGACACTCACCACCAGCTACAACGCTGCCAGCACCACCTTCGGTCTGACGGCCACCACCGCAACCAAGGAGGTTGTCATCAGCTACATCGGCTTCCTAAGCGATGCACAGCTCAATGGCACCGACGACGAGCCCGCAGGCGATATGACACCCGTCAGCGGCCCTTTCGCCGATAGCCATACAGCCATCTATTACAACATGAGCGGTATGGCATCCGTGACTCCGCAGAAGGGTATCAACATCGAGACCCGCAACGGAAAGACCCGTAAGTTCCTCAAGAAGTGATAACGCAAGACTTAGAACAGTTCCTTTCGCTTTGGCGCGATGAGCACCCCACCCTCATCGTCCACACCAGTGGCAGCACTGGCAAGCCCAAGCCCATCGAGATAGAGAAAGCACGCATGCGAGCATCAGCCCGCATGACGTGCTCTTTTCTTGGTCTCGACTCCAGCGATACAGCCCTGCTCTGCATGCCTCTGCGCTACATAGCCGGTATGATGATGGTGGTACGAGCTGAGGAGGTGGGTATACGCCTCATCACAGCCGAACCTTCCAACCATCCGTTGAAAGACCTTACCGAGGTTCCCACCTTCGCGGCCATGGTGCCCTCGCAGGTATACGAGACACTCAAGGTGGAACGGGAGCGCGAGCTGTTCTGCCAGATACGTCACGTCATTATCGGCGGTGGTGCCCTTGATTCCACTTTGGAAGCCGAACTTCGCACCTTGTCCAACCACATCTGGCACAGCTACGGCATGACAGAGACGCTCTCACACATCGCCCTACGCGCCATAGCACCTTGTCACTCTTCCCACACTTTTACCGCAAAGGTGGGCCTCTCCCCCTGGGGGGAAGCGGAAGGCGGCTTCTGGTTTACTCCCCTTCCCGGCATCACCATCAGCAAGGACGAGAACAACTGCCTCGTCATCGATGCCCCACAACTCAATCCCGAAATACTCCACACTCACGACATTGTGGAGTTCAGAGAAGGGACTAACGAAAATTATGAAAACAAAGAAAATTTTCCAGATTTTTTGAATTTTCGTTCTAATCCACAATTCCGCATCATTGGGCGTTCGGACAACGTCATCTGTTCGGGTGGCATCAAGATACAAATCGAAGAGGTAGAACGTACCCTATACCCCACCTTTGGCGACACCATACAGGTCACCAGCACCCCACATCCCAAGTTCGGCGAGATTGTTGTCTACCTCACCACCGCCCCCATCGACGAGCATCTCCTGCGCCTCTGCGTCCCTAATCTCTATTGGCTGCCCAAGCGCATCGTACAGGTTGAAGCCCTACCGCGCACCGCCACCGGCAAACCCGACAGAGCCAAGGCAAAGGAAATGGCAAAGAGTAAGGGATAACTCTATATATATAGAAACCCATTTCAACTACATCTACACTAATACCACGTATATAATTGTGCATCTGCATATTAGACACAGTGTAGTTAAATCTTTCAACTACACTGATGCCTATAGGCATAAATATTTACTCTCTATAGGTGTAACAGACAAATGATGCTGCAACACAACTTTGTACGATAGTTATTGTACGCGCGTACAATAGTTATCGTACAGACGTACAATAACTATCGTACAAACAATTCCCCTCGTGAATGTTCATAAACAGTATCGCGACAAGAATGAAAAGACGTTACATTTCTTCATTTTTGACCTGGAAGGTTTCTGTTCTCTATTTCATGATGATTTCCTATAGCGTGATGCCTGTTTGTCGAAATCACAGAAATATTTTGTCATTTTAGTGTAGATAAATGTAGTTGAATTCAGCATAACATCCATTGATTACCAACACAATAGACCTAATTTGTGTAGATGTAGTTAAAATAGTGTTTCTATAGAAAGGAGCAGAATCACTAGAAACTCTGAGCAAGCCAAAGTGAGAAGAACTTGTCGTAGACCTCATAGATGCCCTGTGTATGTGTTACCAGCTGCTTATCTACCAATGCTTTGATGGTGGTTACACATTATTTTCCAATTATTACGTATTTTACGTAATAGTCGCAAAAAGATGTGTGCAGGAATGTGAGATTCCTTGTCCCTATCTACAATTGCCACATCCTCAAAACTTATAAAATCACACAAGAGTTTGGGCTAAACTTTATCATTTTTATTGTTTTAAGCCCAAACTCTCGCATTAAAAGGTAAACAAATTGAGAGGCAACCACGTTGTCTGAACGAAATTCCCCTAAGAATTATATTTGTGGGGCAGAGGAACCAGTCCCCATGCCCCCATCTCTATTCCCAATAAGTATATTTGTATTCTGTGCGATAGAATCTACCATCAAATTCATTCAGTTTCTCTAAGACATTGCCATAAGCATCATAAGTATATGTATCGCATTCGCGCGTTTTTCCAGAGTCCTGGTACACTGTTTTTTTTATATGAATACGACCTTGCGAATCATACTCTGTATGGGTAACATATATTCCATAACTTGTGTATTCAATGACCTCTGTAGGTCGACCTTCAGCATCATAACTCCGTGTTTCCGAAACGCGCTCAGGATCTCTACCGACTTTTTCCGTTATCTTAATGATATTTCCTTGTCCATCTCTTTCGTATGTCTCCACCTTTAGTTCTCCAAAGCCGTAAGTGTAGTTCTTGTACACCGAGACGTTATTGTTGCTGTCATACTCCCATTCTTTGTAGATTCGATTACCCTCTATGTCAAAAGACTGCTTGATACAATTGCCTCGACTATCATAAAAATAAGAATAATGCTGGATAAGTGTTGAATCAGAATTGAATTCATCTACATATCGCAAACGACCCTGTTCATCATATATTTTTTCAGTAAAAGTGCCAAATAGCTGACCTGCCGACAAGCTACGAATGCACTTACCATCTTGCGTATATTCCGTCTGTGAATACAAACCACGGTCACCATTTGGTGCATAGTGATACTCTCCGTTGCAATTGCCATTGATGTCATACGTCCTCATACAGGACGATTTCATTACCCCATTATCATAATGCAACCACATATCCTCCTTGTTCAACTCGTTCCAATGACATAGCCACTTCGACTTCGTCCCCAAGCGCTTCGAACCGTTTCTATATAGGAAATATTTATCCGACGGAATGACCTTCTTCCCACTTGTGTAGTTTTCTTCTTGGCTCAACATTCGGCCCCATTTATCATAGTAGGTAATCTCATAAGCACTCAAATCTGTATTTTTAACTTTCCCGTTCCCTTTCTGCTCTGCCAGCCAATATTTCATCTCCAGGCTTTTCACAGGACCAAGAACCTGCCTGTTATTGTAATAGATTTCTACTCTCTGATTGTCACGTGGTGGATCATTGTACCCATAGCTTGTAGGATGGTTGCTACGTCGGTCAATATACGAAGGGGCAGGAGTGTCATCGTCATCATCTTCCTCCTCTTCTTCCTCGTCCTCATCTTCCAGCTCATCGGACGAAGCCCACTTCTTGTCTCGTTTCTGCTGATAGATATACTTGCCATAGCTACTGCTATAGCCTACTCGACTGGAGCCTGACGTGGAACTCCTATTTGTCGAAGGCTTGTACCATAAAGTATTGAAATTATAGATGCGGGTATAATAACTATAGTGCTTGCCATGGTCTTGCCCACTTTTGCTTTTATAGCTACTACTAACGACTATTTTGTTGCCTTCCGCATCAGTTGCACTTTGCACATTGGCAACGCCTTCAATTGTCATTGAACTATAAACCGTATAAGTTCCTTTGTTGGTCTTCACAGTGACTGGAGTGCTAATGTTACTGCCAACATTGAACTCCGTTCTGCTGATTTGCTGACCCATCACGTTACTCGTTATCAGAAAACAGAGTACGCAGATAAGTCCTTTAATTATATCCTTCATAATCTGATAGTATTTTGAATTGTAAGTATTACGAGCCATAATGACCACTTTTTGCTAAATGTGTTCATTCGGACAAGTATGATAGATTCTTGGGAACATACCCGAGGAGAGCGAGGGAAAATCCCCACCAGCAAGGATGACCTTGCGAGTGGGGATGAGTGTTGTTATAGAGAGGGGTTAGAAGCGACGGAAGGCGTAAACTGAATGCTTGCCGGATTTATAATCCCAAGAATATGTCGTATATACTGTAGTTCCAGAATCTTCCGTAGAGCTCCATGCACCGCCTATGTTTGTACACTCATTTTTCGCTGGCAAATACCAACCGGTAGCACCATTTACATTCAATTCCTCTACAAGTGCAAACGCGGGATAGAGTGTTTTATATCCTGGTATCGACTTGATGATATTAGTATTGTATACACCATCGTTATAGCTATTTGCACCAGTCAGCACATTCTCCGTTGACCAAGCAGCCTCGCCAAGATTATCGCTACAGATAAGGCGGATGGAATCGTTCATTGTGACGACCTTACCCGTAATCTTACCTTCACTATACGTGTCACCTACAGCATACTTGCTCTGAATGACCGTAATCTTACGTCCGAGATCCTTGAATGTGATGGTAGCCGTGCGGTCAGCATTACTGCCGGTGTACTCCTCTGCACGTATTGTAATCTGATTGCCATTCTTGCTGAACGTCAACCATGATGCGCTGCTTGTAGCATCCCAAGAGGTCATACTGGTAGAGATTGTTATCGTCTGTGCACCACCCTTCTTGTCCAGATAAACCTTTTCCTTTACGTCGAAGGTCTGTGCCTTCTGGTTTACCGTATAGGTATAAATCAACGTCTTGCCGTCAGAAGCATAGATATTGATGGTCGCACTACGATCCTTTAATGCAGGATTTGCTTCGTATGTTACAGGCATATAGACATAGTAGCCATAGTCATTTCGCTCATTAAAGCTTTGCTGCTTTAATTCTGCTTTCACCCAAGAATCAGATATTTTCACAACGAGCGATTCTGGCTTTATGCTTGTATAGAAGCTTGCTGTATATTTACCCTGATCTTTATTTACATCAATGGTCTTTGCATCATAATAATCTCTAAACCAACCATTACCTTGCGTAACCATCATTCTTTCCGAAAGCTTTCCGTCCTTGGTCGCTATCTTTATCTCTGCGTCACGCTGCGTTGTGAATGGGTTACCCTCTGTTGACAAATGGAGTACGTATGACTTTACCGTTGATTCTGATGAGGCACGCGTCTCTCCTACTTCATTGTTACCAATCCAACGTACCTTTTTCTGTTCTGCACGCACCGCAGCCGAGTTATCAACAAGTTCGGCATTTAGCCATGAAGGAACATCACTTATCTGTAAGTTATTAAATGCCTGGTTGGTAACAATCTCTATATTCTGTTCACCACCAAATGCACTAAAATCGGCCTGTCCATTCAATACCTTGATGATAGGACCGCCACCCGTCTGCGTCACGGTAAACGTTGTCTGTTTCTTTGTCTGTGTCGTTACCGTTATGGTTGCTGTACGTGATGACTCACTGAAGTTCTCGTCACACTCTATATGTACGCCATCAACAAGCCAGCTATACTCGTGTGTAGAACAGGTAATGACTCTGCACCACCCCTCAGAACAGCTCACAGTGAAAGGGATAATTGTTGCATTAGCACAGAGAACATCCTCTGCGCCTCCCTTGCTGTTGATGGCGATGCTCTTTCTGTCAAATTTGATGGCCTCGTCCACACCGCCAAATGGCTTCTGGTACTTAATCTCAGCACCAATGACACCACCCGTGCCAGCCGCATAGAGATAATCCTGCACGTAGATGCGGTAGAATTTACCATTCGCGTAAGCCACAACACCCTCGCCAGGAACTACGGCAATCTTTCTTGCCCAGCCATTGGCAGGGATACCTGTCACATTGCCTAAGCCTTTGACCTGACCTACACTAGCAAAGTGAACATATTGAGGAGATCCATAGGGACTGTCGTACCAATAATCCCATCCCTCAAAATTATCGTCCTTATCAATATGGATGTAAGAATCCAGACGTGTGTCACCATTCGACGCATTTCTCATCGACAGCGTGATAGTTCCTACTGGGTCGGGCACCGTTCCGCCTGTTGTGCCACTACCACTACCTGGCGTTACCACATCATCGCCATCATCGCCGCATGAGGCTATGCTGAATGCCAGCATGAGCGAGAAGACGGCAAAACAAAACTTCTTCATGTTTCGTGTCATTTCTTTTTTCATGATTACACAATAATAATAACTGCCTCCCGTCTCCATGCAAAGGCCAAAACAGACTTATGATTATTATGTATACAAAAAAAGCGTGGAGACCGTATCCGTCACTCGCTCCACGTTTCGAGGCCCTAGGAATTGCCCATCTTGTCAGAACGAGCAACTCAAGACCCCACGCCGATACGATATGATACAACCCTAACGATACAACGAGGCATACCACCACAATACGGCAGATGTCTCATCAATAATCAATAAGGGCTGATTACATAATCATACCCATGGGCATCTATCGTTGCTATGCTCCTTGACAAGATTTTGAGAGTTTCCTAGGCTTTCGAAACGTCAGAGAACAAAGCGCGTGATAAACGCCTTTTCCGTATAAATACCCCACGCACTAATCCATCGCCATGGATAAAGTACCCAGTGCCATAAAGCACTTTCGGCGTGAAGATGCCACAAAGTTACACATTATTTTTCAATTACCACATATTTCACCTTATATATTTTATATAATAGTTGTTTTTTGAGGTTATGAAGTTGGAAGTCGTACACAAAACTATAGCAATGCAAAAGGCCGACCTACAGCCTCGAAAGATTGTAAGTCGGCCTTCTTTCTTGAAGTACCTTATCAGTGTTGGCATCTCCCCCCCCATCAGTATTGGGACTCTCCCCCTTCAGGGGGTTGGGGGGTCTTTTATCTCACCGCAGTCTTCACGCCATTGATGATGTAGATGCCACGCTGGGTGGGACGGCCATTGAGCTTCACACCGTTGAGCGTGTAGATGCTAGCCTTCTCAAGGTCAGAGGCATTGATGTCGCGGATGGCATCCACCTTACCCTTGATGACGAGGATACCCTCGGCAAGGCGGTCGGTGTCCCACTCGTACTGAGGATCGAGGTCGAGTACGAGAGCTGTGCCCAAAGTGATCTTGTCGGCCGAGATGATCTGCAACTCAGTGCCTTCTGCCAGGTCGATGCCCTCCTTGAGGATGACCTTCAAGGTGCCGTTGAGTTTCAGCGTACCGATGTTGGTGAACTTGCTGTATGAAGACTTTGTCGACACGTAGGTCTGCATGGTACCGTTGACGGTGACATTCTTGCCAGAGAACTGCAGGTTACCCTGAGCGTTGCTCTCGGTGACACCACTGCGCAGCACACCGCCAGCAGCCACCGTAACACTACTGTTGGCCATCACACCCTTACCCGAGAGGGTGGCATCCTTGGCCACGGTCAGCACACCGGTACCCAGCATGGGGTTAGTAGCCGTGGTGTTGAGCACCAACTCACCGGCATTGACCTTACAAGCACCCGAGAACGAGCCCGAACCCTTGTGAGTCATCTTGCAAGAGCCCACCTTGTTGAAGGCAGTGATGTTGGCTCCGCCACGGTCGGTGATGGTACCCTCGAAGGTGAAGTTCTTGTCATCGCTGTTACCGATATTATAGGTAACGGTGCCCGATACGGCTGACGAACTCTTGAAGTCGCAACCCGAGTTGGTGAGGTCACCCTTACCGGTGACAGCACCGATGGTCCAGGTACGTCCAGGCACGTTAGCCACGCCACAGCCTGCCGCAATGTCGAGGGTGGCATGAGGTGCACTTATCGACATATCGAGAGGCAACCAAACGTTGGTGTTAGCCTGCTTGATGGTACCGTAGAAGTTGCTCCAGTCACCCAGAATACGTACACGGCTGACGGTGTTGCGAGCAATGATGTTGAATGTACCCTCGCCCGTCAGTTTGTTATTATACGCGATATAATAGGTATAGGTGAGGTTCCAGTTACAGGTCTTGCCCTTGGCGATGCTCATAGGCACGTCGGTATTGGAGGCATCATCCCAGATGGTGCTGTTGCCCGTTATCTCGATAGCCTTGGGCGAAGCACCGCCACCGATAGCCAGGCCGCCCTGTGCCAGGGTAAGCTTGTTGAGGTTTGCGTTGCTGGCCAGGAGGAAGAGCGAACCGGCACCCTTCTTGGTGAGCTGCGTACCGCTGAATGAAGCGCTCATCTTGAAGTCGGCAGCATTGTTGATAACACCACCCTCGTCTGTCTTGAGCGTGATGGGAGAGGTAGTCTCCACTGCAGCTGTACTGTTCAGCTCAGCACCATTCTGCATGATAAACTTATTCGCGCCGGTGACACCACCCAGATTACCCGTCTCGCTGATGGCATTCGACAAAGCACTGACCACAGTGACACCACCGCTCAGCGTGTTACCACCCGTGTAGAGGTTGTTGTTGGTCATTGTCACCTTGCCTGTGCCCTCCTTGACGAACTTGGCAGCGCCATCGATGGCACCCGTACCCTGGAAGGTGTAAGCTGCGGTGTTATCTACAGTGAGCGTCTTGGGAATGACACTACCTACGATGTTGACAGTCTTGTTGGTGGCGTCGTCGTTGAAGATGACGTTGTCCTCCGAAACGAAGATAGTAGCCTCATCGCCAATCTTGAAGCTCTCGCTCTCGCCCAGATCCCACTTGTTGGTGGCACCCGACCAGATGACGGTACCCGCATCGCGCATGCCTACAATCTCGAGGATGAGTTTGCCGTCCTCGACATAAAGCAGTTTCTTGCTGGTGTCGAGACCCTCAAGCACGATATTATCCAGCTTGCCGGTAATGTTACCCGAGATGGTACCGATGACGTACTTGCCAGGCATCATGGTCTTCTCGCCCGTCTTAAGATGGCCTACAACCTGGATGACAGGTGAGAGATAGGTGGGACCAGCCGTCAGCCATGCTGATGTGGTCTTGGCCTCGATGCTGAGGTTGGTCATGTTGATCTGGTCGGCTGTGACATCGTCGGCAAAGAGGTCGACGATGATGCGCGAACCGAAGCCCAGGTTGAGGTCTCCCGTGGTGAGGCTACCCTTGCTGTCCTCGCCACCGGGACGGATGATGCTGGCATAGTCAGCCTTGATGCTCTTGAACTCGCCACCGTTGCTGTTCAGTTCGGCAAAGCGGTTGAGCCAGAGGTCAGACTCCTTGAGTGTACCGTCGAAGTTGAGCACACCCGCCCAAATGTCGGTGTTGCCGGTATGCTTGAAGGCAGCCTTGGGCAGAGTCAGTACACCGTCGCCCTGCTTCACGAGTCGTGCATCGCCTGCCAAGCCACCACCTGCAACGGTGCAAGTATAGGTGGTGTAGGTGATCTTGGTATCCTTGGTGCTGCACTCGCTGGGCGCAGTACCCTGTACCCAGGTAGGCACGTTGAAGACGAGCAAGTGAGGCTGAGCACCATCCTGCAATGTAACAGCCGAGTTGTTCGTCTCGCAGACAATGACATCCTTGCCGTTGTGGGCTGCAGAGATGCTACCGCCATTGACTACCTCCTCACGTCCGTTCATGGTGAGTGGAGGAGGAGCCTGCGTGATGCCATCGGTCTTGCCCAGGAAGAAGCTGGGATGAGGAGGCTGGTTGTAGCCACACATCTGCCATACCATGGCGTTGCGATACTGATGGTCGGCCCACAGAGTGGGGATGCGATAGGTGGTGCTGGTAGGCGTAGTGTAGATGCGTATGTTATTGTCGGGGGTGCGCATGATGATCTCCTCGCGCCAGTCGCCCAGGATGTCGCCCTGATAGCAGGGAGTAGCCTTGGTGTAGTTATTGGTGAGCGAACCAGCACAAGTGTAGATGGGTGTCCAACTACCGTACTTGGCTATTACACCAGGCGAGTCATTTAACTTCTCGCCGTTGAAGGTCTCAGAAACCAAGTCGCCATCCCAGTAGATGCGCATATTGCTGTTCACACCAGTTGCATCCAAGCCAGACACTTCGGCATTGGCCACGGTACTGATGGTGCCCCATGCCGTACCCAAGCCACCGGGGTACGCCTCGGTGAAGTTGCCTGCCATGGCACGACCTACGTCCTTACCGACATGCAGTGTCTGCGCATAAATCTTGCTGGTTGTAGCATCGCGATAGTTGAAGCCCTGCTCGTCCTCGTTGCAGCAGAACTGCTCCTGGCCGTGTACATAAGGGTTGAGGTCGCCGCAATGCTGAGCATCGCCGTGGCCCAGCCCTGCGGTAGAGAGTCCCTTACCATTGTCGTCGATGACCATCGAACCGAAGACGATCTCATCACGTCCGTCCCAGTCGACATCGGCTATGGCAAAGTTGTGATAGCCCTGGCCCTTCCACGGACCGTTGGTGTTGTTATACCACTTCCAGCGCTGTGTCAGTTTATGAGTAGCAGGGTTCACATCGAGAGCCACCATCTTGTGACGGGTGTAGATACCACGAGCCAGGAAGATGCTGGGCTTGCGGCCATCCAGATAGGGAGCACCGAAAAAGAACTTGCTGCTGCGATGGCCGTAACCGTCGCCCCAAGCCTTGTTCAGGTCGGTCTCGCCTGCCTCGAAGCGTGCCAAGGGGAAGTCGATGCACTGATAGACCTCACCCGTCTCACCGTTGCAGTAAACGAGAAACTCCTTACCGTCATGTACGAACCAGTTGGTGCCACCACCTGTGGCAGCACGATAGTTGGTCCAACTGGTACCGTTCTGACCATTGGCACCTATGGTGTAGGTCTTGCCGTTGGCATAGTGGATGGTAGAACCTTCAGCCAGACGCATCACAGCCTCGGCCTTGCCATCGCAGTCCCAGTCGTAGGCTACGATGTTCTGCTCATTGTTCTGGAAGTCGCCCATGTTCGGACCGCAGTTCACCCACCACAATCGGGTGCCGTCCAACTTGAGGCACTCGAAGATGCTGTACTCACCCGTCACCTTGCCGTCCACCGTAGGACCGGCCTTGGGATAGGACTGAGCAGCCTCGCTGTCGTTGTCGAACTTCATCAATATCTCCAACTCGCCATCGCCATTCACATCGGCACAACAGGCATCGTTGGGAATAAGCTTACTGGCAATGCCTTCGTGGGTGAGTTTGATCTCTTTGTAACTCGTACTCCAGGGCTTCACGCTCTTGCTGGCATCCTGCTCCACGCCACGCACCACAGCCTTGATGGTGTAGGTGCTGCTGGTCGTACCAGTTTTGTCGGTGTAGTTAGAAACGCTGAGAGGTTCGGCGTTGAGCTTCGTGCCGTCACGATACACATTGTAGGTGACGTCGTAATACTCCTCGCCCAGGATGCGCCAATTCAGGTATACACCCGTCGCAGCCTTTTGGGCTACCAGTCCACGATCCAGCTTGTCAGCCACGCGCTGAGCCTGCATGGGCATCGTGCCCACCCCTAGCGCCACGGCCATTGCCAATAGGATTTTCTTTTTCATATTAATATAGGTTAGTATTTTGTTAGGTTAAAATTTTCAAGCGAAAGTTACAACAACTCGGGCAACTGGAACAACTTCGTGCCGTTGCTACCCTTTATCAGAATCGTGTAGCCCTCGAGTGGATTGGCCTTCAACTCTGCCTTCACCTCCTCAACGTCAGCAAAGGTACGTATCACGCAACCTTTCTCCCCTTCTGCAATAGTTGTCACTGCGCAGCCATTCTCCCCCTCGGGGGAGATGCCCGAAGGGCAGAGAGGGGCCGCAAGTCGGGCTACCTTCTCAAACTCACTGCCCACCAGCCATGCCTGTTCTACGCCGTTCTTGCCCAGCAGTGCCACAATGTTGCGATGCTCCTGCTCGCTGCCAGCACCCAGTTCGCGCATGTCGCCCAGAATGGCCATCTTGTTGGGCACGTCCATCATGCCGAAATTAGTCAGGGCGGCGGTCATGGACGAGGGGTTGGCGTTGTAGGCATCGACGATAAGCTTGTTCTTGCCCGTATCGCGGAACTCGCTACGGCTGTTGGTAGGAACATAGGCAGCCAGCGCGGCATCGATATCCTCGGCAGGCACGCCGAAGTACAGACCTACCGTCACGGCAGCACGTATATTGGCTATGTTATAGGCACCGACAAGGTGGGTCTGCACAGTGTGCCAAGGCATCTCATCGCCCTCGCGCCACTGTGCCACGAGAAACGAGGTGCAATCCTCGACACGCCCCTCGACATAGGCTATCACCTCAGCATTACGGCTCTCGGCCATTTGGCGCAGATCGTCGTCAAAAGCATTCAGGAACACCTTTCCACCCCGTTCAGCCAGGTCATCATACAGCTCACCTTTCGTAGCCTTCACGCCCTCGAACGAGCCAAAGCCCTCGAGGTGAGCACGTCCCACATTGGTGATGAGTCCGTAGTCGGCCTGCACCATCTTGCACAGGAAGGCTATCTCGCCGGGGTGGTTGGCACCGGTCTCGACGACGGCCATCTCGTGCTCGGGACGTATGCGCAGCAAGGTGCGAGGCACACCGATGTGGTTGTTCAGATTGCCCTGCGTGAAGAGCGTGTTGTACTTACGGCTCAGCACAGCACTCACCAGTTCCTTCGTAGTGGTCTTGCCGTTCGTACCCGTAATCTGCAGTATGGGAATGCTGAGTTGCTGACGATGATAGGCAGCCAGCGACTGCAGGGTGGACAGCACGTCGTCTACCAGGATGTAGCGCCTGTCACCCTCCACGGCATACTCCTTCTCGTCCACCACGGCGTAGGCACAGCCGGCCTCGAGAGCCGAAGCGGCAAACTTATTACCATCGAACGAAGCACCCTTCAAGGCGAAAAACATGTCACCTTCGCCACACTGCCTGTTGTCGGTAGTGACAACAGGGTGCTGCTGATATATCTCGTAAATATCTTCTATTCTCATTGTTCCGTTATGTTGTTTATGCACATTTTGCGCAAAATAATCGCACAAAAATACAAATAATATTATTATGTACGCGCGAAATTGTGCGTTTTTTCCGTTTAAATGAACAAAAATATAATATTTGCACTTTTATAATCATCCGTAACAACATTTTTTGTAACTTTGCAAAGATTGTGCTGACAAAGAGTCAACGTGACAGTAAGACAATTCAAAGAAGAACTATGGCCACATCACTATGCATCAACATCCAAGGTAAACTACTTGACCTGAGCCAACCACGCGTAATGGGCATCCTGAACGTTACGCCCGACTCATTCTATGCCGAAAGTCGCAAGCAGAGCGACGAGGCCATCAGCCAGCGTGCCAACGAGATACTGCTCGAAGGGGGCGACATCATCGACCTCGGAGCCTATAGCAGTCGGTCAGGTGCAGCTGACGTATCGCCCGAGGAGGAGATGGAGCGACTGGGACGTGCCTTACGCATCATCCGCCACGAACACCCTCATGCCATCATCAGCATCGACACATTCCGAGCCAGCGTAGCAGAACGCTGCGTGTTGGAGTACGGAGCCGACATCATCAACGATATCTCGGGTGGCGAACTGGATCCCGATATGTTCCCCACCGTGGCACGGCTCAACGTGCCGTACATTCTGATGCACATGAAGGGCACACCCCAGAACATGCAGCAAGACACGCACTACGACGACATTACCAGCGAGGTGATGCAATACTTCGGACGCAAGGTGGACCAACTGCACGAGATGGGTGTCAACGACATCATCCTCGACCCTGGCTACGGATTTGCCAAGACGCTGGAGCAGAACTACGAACTGCTGCGCAACCAGCACGTCCTGCACGAGCTGGGACTGCCCATACTGGTAGGCGTGTCGCGCAAATCAATGATTTACAAACTTTTGGGAGGCACTCCGCAAGACGCGCTCAACGGCACCACCGTCCTGCACACCATCTCGCTGATGCAGGGTGCTCACATCCTACGTGCTCACGACGTCAAAGAGGCGGTTGAGGCAGTGCGAATATGCGGTTGTGCAGTAAGCGGTTAGCGGTTTTACGGTTATATGGTTTTACGGTTTTACGGTTATACGGTTATACGGTTTTAAGGAAGTTCCACCGCGCAGCCTAATTATGAATTATGAATTAAGAATTATGAATTAACCAAGCCCATGTTTGAATCACTGAACATAAAGGACATCATCGACATACTGCTCACAGCTGTCATCCTCTTCTACTTCTACAAGGTGATGAGGGAGACCCGCTCTGTGCGCGTATTCTCGGGCGTTCTTATCTTCATTACATTCTGGATCATCATATCCAAGGTACTCGAGATGAAGCTCTTGGGCAGCATCCTCGACCAGTTGGTCAACGTGGGTGCCATCGCCCTCATCGTGCTTTTCCAGTCCGAGATACGCCACTTCTTCTACAACCTTGGCACTCACAACAGGATGGGCAAGATACTACGTTATCTGCGTCCTGCCAACAAGAAGAACGGTGAGTACCGGCACAATCGCGAAGACATCTTCCCCATTGTCATGGCGTGCCTGAACATGTCGAAACAAAAGCTGGGGGCACTCATCGTACTGCAGAACGAGTTGCCGCTGGGCGACTTCATCAACACTGGCGAACTCATCGATGCCCGCATCAGCCAGCGCCTTGTCGAGAACATATTCTTCAAGAACAGTCCGCTGCACGATGGTGCCATGATAGTTAAAGACGGACGCATCATGGCAGCAGCCTGCATCATGCCCACCTCGCACGACCTCGACATACCCAAGGAGTTCGGCCTGCGACATCGAGCCGCCAAGGGAACGAGCAACGAGACGGACGCCCTGTGCATCGTGGTGAGCGAGGAGACGGGCAACATCACCGCTGCCTACAAGAACACATTCAAGATGCGCGTCACCAGCGAAGAACTGGAGGAGATGCTCATGCGAGGAGAATTCTAATCGCGCCACGCGCGAAGTGAAAAGTGAAAAGTGAATAATACTTTTAATACGAAAAATCGAGGAATCGAGGAATCGAAGAATCGAGAAATCGACAACTCGAGAACTCGAAGAAACGACAACTCGAAAGCCCGATAATTCGATAACCCAAAAGCCATTATCCCGCCGAAAAAGCAAACGATAACAACAATATAATTAACCTAAAAAACGCCCCTATAACTCTCTCCTCCCCTAGCGGAGGTCGGGAGGGGGACTTGAACATTATGACATTAATGGAAAGTATCATCGCTCGCGCCCAGAGCAACAAGCAGCGCATCGTGCTGCCCGAGAGCCTGGAGGAGCGTACCATCAAGGCTGCCGACATGGCACAGCGTGATGGTCTGGCCGACATCATCCTGATCGGCAACCGTGACGAGATCCTTGCCCTGGCCGACAAGCTCGGCCTGGAGCACATCAAGGACTGTACCATCATCGATCCCGCTACCAGCGAGAAGACCGAGGAGTATGCACAGCTCCTCGCCAAGCTGCGCGAGAAGAAGGGCATGACCATCGAGAAGGCTCGTCAGCAGGTGCTCGACCCTCTCTACTTCGGCTGCCTCATCATCAAGAGTGGCGATGCTGACGGACAGATCAGCGGTGCCCTCTCAACCACCGGCGACACCTTGCGTCCCGCCTTGCAGATCATCAAGTGCGCTCCTGGCATCAGCTGTGTCAGCGGTGCCATGCTGATGATTACCGACAAGCCCGAGTACGGCGAGAACGGCATCCTCGTAGTAGGTGACGTTGCCGTTACCCCCATGCCCGATGCCAGCCAGTTGGCACAGATTGCTGTCTGCACCGCTCAGACCGCCAAGTCGGTGGCTGGCTTTGCCGATCCCCGCGTAGCTATGCTGTCATTCTCGACCAAGGGCAGTGCTAAGCACGAAGTAGTAGACAAGGTTGTCGAGGCTACCCGTCTGGCCAAGGAGCTCGCTCCCGACCTGAAGGTGGATGGTGAGTTGCAGGCCGATGCCGCCCTCGTTCCCTCAGTAGGCGAGAAGAAGGCTCCCGGCTCGGACATCGCAGGTCATGCCAACGTCCTCGTCTTCCCCTGCCTCGAGGTGGGCAACATCGGCTACAAGCTCGTACAGCGTCTTGCCGGTGCCGATGCCATTGGCCCCATCCTCCAAGGTATCGCCCGTCCCGTCAACGACCTCAGCCGCGGCTGCTCGGTAGACGACATCTACAAGATGGTGGCTATTACAGCGTGCCAGGCGATGGATGCGAAGTAAAGCCCCTCTCCCCAGCCCTCCCCCGAAAGGGGAGGGAGTAGTTACACTTGTACTTTGAAGAGAGGAAAGTACTTGGTCGGCATTACGATATTTCCTGACTCGTCAGAAAAAGCAACATTTGTAATTAGAGAAAGAGGAAAGCTGTTAATAACATTCTTATAAATTTCTAAAAGCGCCACCCCCTTTGGCGCACAAGTATTATAATATACTACAGTAACCACTCCCTCCCCTCTCGGGGGAGGGTTGGGGAGAGGGGCCTATAATATGAAAATCCTAGTATTGAACTGCGGAAGTTCATCAATAAAGTACGCATTGTACAACATGGATGACCAGAGCGTCATCACCAGTGGCGGTATCGAGAAGATCGGTCTGCCCGATTCGTTTATCAACGTCAAGCTCAATGGCGAGAAGCACAAGATGGAGCGTCCCATCGAGGAGCACACTGCCGGTGTGCAGTGGATCTTCGAGGTACTCACTCAGGGCGAATACGCCGTACTGAAGAGCCTCGACGAACTGGATGCCGTAGGCCATCGCATGGTGCACGGCGGCGAGAAGTTCAACCAGAGCGTGCGCCTCACTCCCGAGGTGATGGAAGCCTTCGCTGCCTGCAACGACCTGGCTCCTCTGCACAACCCCGCTAACATCAAGGGTGTCAACGCCGTCAGCGCTCTGCTGCCCAACATTCCCCAGGTAGGCGTCTTCGACACCGCCTTCCATCAGACCATGCCCGACTACGCCTATATGTACGCCCTCCCCTACGAGCTCTACTCGAAGTACGGCGTGCGTCGCTACGGCTTCCACGGCACCAGCCACCGCTACGTCAGTCAGCGCGTTTGTGAGTTCCTCGGTTGCGAGGCTCAGGGCAAGAAGATCATCACTTGCCACATCGGCAACGGTGCCTCTATCGCTGCTGTCAAGGATGGCAAGTGTGTAGACACCTCAATGGGTCTCACCCCCCTCGAAGGCCTCATCATGGGTACACGCTCGGGCGACATCGACGCCGGTGCTGTCACCTTCCTCATGGACAAGCTGAACCTCGACACCAAGGGTCTCTCTAACCTGCTCAACAAGCAGTCGGGTCTGGCTGGTGTCAGCGAACTCTCAAGCGACTTCCGCGACATCCTGGCTGGCATCGCTAATGGCAATGACAAGGCTCGTCTTGCCAAGGAGATGTACACCTATCGCATCAAGAAGTACATCGGCCAGTATGCTGCTGCCATGGGTGGTGTCGACATCATCCTCTTCACCGGTGGTGCCGGCGAGAACCAGTGGGAGGTGCGCGAAGGCGCTACCGCAGGTCTCGAGTACATGGGTGTGAAGATGGACGAGCAGAAGAACCGCGCTTGCCGTGCCACCGAGGCTATCCTCTCGGCCGACGACAGCAAGGTCACCGTTTGCTGCATCCCCACCGACGAGGAGCTGATGATTGCCCTCGACACCCAGGCACTCTGCTGATAAAAGGAGTTTTGACGACGGTCAAAAGCAAATGTCTTGCTTCTTGAAGAAATGGGGTGCGTCACTTCACTTTTGGAGTGGCGCACCCTTCATATTACTTTTACACCTGCCAGTCTTGTTTGCTTTTGCTTTTCATGCACACACTGTTTCGGCAAGAACTGGCACACTAGACATTATTACACAAAATATGTTCAAAACGGTCACTTCAAGCCATACACAACATGACAAAATGCAGAATTGATTTGCAAAAAAAGAAAATGATTTGTAAATTTGCCCGCACATTATAGGTACACAACACTATGACAAAAAGATAATTAGACAAGATTATGAGAAATAAATTGACACTTGGATTTATGCTTTGCATCGTGCTTTGCGCCTGCAAAAGCAAAACAGAGGAGACACAAAGCGCAGAAGCCCTTTCTGTACGCACAGAGACTGCCACCTTCAGCAGTGACTATTCGCAGTTGCCCTATGTCGGCGTGGTGAAGGAGGAGACCAACACGATGGTGAGTTTTACAGGAATGGGTATACTGAAGTCCGTCAGCGTGAGCGAAGGACAGCGCGTATCAAAAGGTCAACTGGTAGCCGTCATTGACGACAGCCAGGCCCGCACAGCACTCAGCGCAGCCAAAGCAGCATTGGACCAAGCACTCGACGCCGAAGCACGCATGAAGCAGTTGCACGACCTCAACTCGCTGCCCGACATGAAGTGGATCGAGATACAAAGCCAGGTGCAACAGGCACGTGCCAGCTACGACCTATGCCTGAAGGCCGTCAATGACTGCAAGGCCTATGCGCCTGCCAGCGGTGTGGTGGGTGCGAAGATTATGAATGTGGGCGAAAACGTACTGCCCACCGAACCCGTGCTAACCATCATGCACATCAACACCGTCAAGGTGCAAGTGAGCATCCCCGAAAAGGAGATAGCAAGCATCGAGCCAGGCACAGCATCGACCATCACCGTCGAGGCACTGGGCGGAGCCAGCTTTGAGGGCGGACGCATCGAGAAGGGACTCTCGGCCGACCCCACCACCCACACCTATAATATATATATCTACCTGCCCAACCCCGACATGAAACTGTTGCCAGGCATGGTGGCCTCGGTACGTTTCAACAAGGGTGAGGCACAGCCTGCCATCACCGTCCCCGTCAAGGCCGTGCAGAAAGGCAGCGGCGAGAGCCACTTTGTATGGGTTGCCGAGGAAGGCAAAGCCAAGCGCGTCAAGGTAGTGCTGGGCGACGTAGTTGGCAATCGTGCCATTGTCACCGACGGCAACATCACCGAGGGAATGCACATCATCGTCGAAGGCTACCAGAAGCTGAGCGAAGGGGCCGCCATCAAACAGTAAATGCCTATGGACTTCACGAAACACTGGTCATACTGGCCCATCAAGAACTTCAAAATCACCGCGCTGCTCGTCGTCCTGCTCTTTGCCTTCGGTCTGACAGGACTGGTGCAGATGCCTAAAGACGAGTTTCCGCCCTTCGTGGTGCGACAAGGCGTTGTCGTAGCCGTCATGCCTGGAGCCACCAGCGAAGAGATAGAGCAGCAAGTAGCCCGACCGCTAGAACGCTACCTCTTCACCTACAAAGAGGTGAACCGACTGAAAACCACCACGACAAGCATGAACGGCATGTGCTTGGTCATGGTGCAGCTGCAAGACAACATCCAGAACAAGGACGAGGTGTGGAGCAAACTCAAGCACGGCCTCAACACCTTCAAGTCGCAACTGCCGAGTGGCGTGCTGGCCGTCATCGTCAACGATGACTTTGGTGACACCTGTGCCCTGCTCATCACCATCGAAAGCGACCAGCGCAGCTACCGCGAACTGCAAGCATACAGCGACGAGCTGGCCGACCGCCTTCGTCGCGTGCCTTCGGTCAGCAATGTGCGCCAGGTGGGCGAGGTAAAGGAGCAGATAACCCTCTACGTAGACCGCGAACGACTGGCGGCCTACGGCATCGGGCAGACCGCCATCATGCAAGCCCTCAACGGGCAGGGCATGACCACAATGAGCGGAGCCGTCACCACGGGCAGCCAGAACATACTGCTGCACGTAGCGCCAACCCAACGAAGCGAAGAGGAACTGATGAACCTCATCGTCTACAGCGACGCCCAGAACCACGTAGTACGTGTACGCGACATTGCTGACATAAAGCGAGAGTACGACACCAGCGAGAGCTATATCGAGAACAACGGCAAGCGCTGCCTCATCCTCTCGCTCGAGATGGGCGAAGGACACAACATCATGCAGTATGGCGAGGAGGTGGACGAAGTGCTCAGTCAGTTCAAGGACGAATACCTGCCCCAGGACGTCACCATGCAGCGCATCACCGATCAACCTCAAGTGGTGGGCGACTCCGTCAACGGTTTCCTGCGCGACCTGCTCATCTCCATGGCCATCATCATCCTGGTCATGATGATGCTTTTCCCCTTCCGTTCGGCAATCGTGGCCGCCATCAGCATCCCCTTGAGCACGTTCATCTCGATGGGCTTCATGTATGCCTTTGACATCCCGCTCAACATCATCACGCTGGCCTGCCACATCGTCTCGCTGGGTATGATTGTGGACAACAGCATCGTCGTCATCGACGGTTACCTGGAGTACCTCGGCACGGGCATCGGTCGCAGAGCCTCGGCCGTGAAGAGCGTGCAACAATACATGTGGCCCATGCTGCTAGCCACCATCTGCATCTGCGCCATCTTCTACCCCATCATCTTCACCATGACGGGCGAGGCATCCGATGTCATCGGCTACTTCCCCATCACGATGACCCTCATCCTGATGATGTCGCTCGTCATCGCCGTCGGTGTCGTGCCCCTGCTCTGTGCAGCCATCATCAAAAAGACAAGCAGCACGCCCACTGCCGATGAGACGACAAAGAGCAAGAAGAAGGTCTCTATCACCGACCGCGTACAGCACATCTACGACAAGGCCCTGGCATGGACCTTCCGCCACCCCACCCTCACCATGGTCACGGCCATCCTGCTCGTCATCGGCGGCAGCCTGATCTTCCCCACGCTCAAGGTGCGCCAGTTCCCCTATGCAGACCGCAACCAGTTTGCCGTCGAGATATTCCTGCCCGAAGGCGAGGGACTGGACCACACGAAGGCCATCGCTGACTCGCTCTACGACATCCTCTCGCGCGACGAACGTGCCACCAGCATCACCACCTTCATGGGATGCTCCTCACCCCGTTTCCAGGTCAGCTACGCACCGCAGATGGGTGGTCGCAACTTTGCACAGTTCATCGTCAACACGCCCAACATCGAGACCACACTGGCCATGCTCAACGAGTACGCGCCACGATACAGCAACCACTGGCCCGGTGCCTACGTGCGTTTCAAGCAGATGGATTTCCTCAACGTGCCTACGTTTGAGTACCGCTTCTACGGCAACGACCTGGACAGCATCAAGGCGGCGGCAGAGCAACTCATGAACGAGATGCGCCAGATGCCCGAACTGGAGTGGGTACACACCGACTACGACCAGCCCATGCCCATCATGGACATCGAACTCGACCCCGTAGCCACAGCCCAGTTGGGCATCAACCGCACCACCGCCCAGCTGCAGTCCATGCTGCAAACGGGCAAGATGCAGGCTGGCAGCATCTGGGAGGACAACTACGAGGTGCCCATCGTCATCAAGGATGCCGCCACCGACCAGATGACCCTCTCCGACATCGGCAACATACGCATGACCAACACCACTGGCAGCAGCATACCCCTGCGACAGATAGCCAGCGTCAACCCCGTTTGGACAGAAGCCAAGATCGTACACCGCAACGGCGAGCGATGCATCAGTGTCACCGCCGAGGGCAAGCGCGAAGTGCTGGCACTGCCCGTGCAGACACGCATCGGCAACATCATCGACCAGATGCAGCTGCCCCAGGGCGTACGTGCCGAGATAGGCGGTGAGATAGAGAAGAACAACGAGATGACACCCCAGATAGCCATCGGCTTGGCACTGGCCATGCTCGTCATCTTCTTCTTCATCCTCTTCAACTTCCAGCGCTTCGGCATCACCATCATCAGCATGGCAGCCATCTCGCTCAGTCTGCCAGGAGCCATGATTGGCCTGGCCATTGCCAACAACACGCTGGGCATGACCTCGCTCTTCGGTTTCATCACCCTCATGGGCATCATCATGCGCAACGAGATTCTCATCTTCGAACATGCCGACCAAAAGGTGGCCGAGGGATGGAGTGTGCGCGACGCCGCATACGACGCTGGACGACGACGCATGGTGCCAATCTTCCTCACCACCGCCACCACGGCCGTGGGCGTCATACCTATGATCCTCGGCGGTTCCTCGTTCTGGATGCCCGTCGGCATCACCATCTTTGCCGGAGGCATCGGTACCCTCATCATGGTTGTCACCGTACTGCCCGTGGTATACTGGAAGTTGAACAAGAAAAAAGAACAAAACAATGCGTAAAACATTCAGATACATATTTATGCTGCAGGCATGCATGTGGTTGCTTCCCATTCACGCCCAGCAGTTCACACTCGACCAGTGCATCGAGTCAGCCCTGCGCAATAACGCAGACCTCAAGAACGCACGACTGGACATCAACATGGCTGCCGAGCAAGTGGCATCAGCCCGCACCAACTACTTCCCCCAAGTCAGCGCCATGGGCGTGGGCTTCGTCGGAGCCAAAGACCTGATGCGCAGCACGATGGAGATACCCGGCATGGACCTCACGCCCCTGGGCATGCCCATCGCCACGCCGCCATCCTCCTACCCCATCTCGATGATCAAGAAGGGTGTAGTGGCCAACCTCACCGCCATGCAGCCCCTCTATGCCGGCGGGCAAATCGTCAACGGCAACAAACTGGCCGACCTGCAGCAGGAGGTCAAACAGCTGCAACTGGAGATGACCGAGAAGGATGTGCGGCAGAACGTGCAGAACTACTACTGGCAACTTGTAGGTCTGCGGGGTAACATCACCACACTCGATGCCGTAGACAAGCAACTCGACGAGGTGCACCGACTCACCGAGAATTTTGTCAAGGCAGGCGTCATCAACCGCAACGACCTACTGCGCGTCGAACTCAAGCAGCAGGAGATGCAAAGCCAGCGCCTCAGCCTGAACAACGGAATCGAGATGCTGCGACTGCTCCTAGCACAACTTGTGGGAGCCGAGTTCAGCAGCTTCGACATCGCACCCGCTGACATGCTGCAACCACAAAGTCCCGACACCTACTTCGTCAGTCCCGACCAGGCCGTAGCCAATCGAGAGGAGGTTGCCCTCACGGCTCAGTCCGTGCGAGCCAACGAACTGCAAGTCAAGATGACGCACGGCAAGAACCTGCCATCTGTGGCCGTAGGCGCAGCCGCCATGTACATGAACGTCATGGACCAGAACCAAGGCAACCTGGTGGGTCTGGCCACCGTCAGCATACCCATCAGCAGTTGGTGGGGCGGCAGCCACGACCTCAAACGGGCACGCATGGCCGTAGAGCAAAGCCGCAACACGATGACCGACGTGCAGCAGAAACTGCACATCGACATCCTCAACGCATGGAACCAACTGAACGAAGCCTACGCCCAGATAGAGATAGCCCGCAAGAGCGTGGTACAGGCCGATGAGAACCTCCGACTCAACACCGACCAGTATCGCGTCGGAGCCATCGGCATGACCGACCTCCTCGATGCCGTCACCCTCTACACGCAGAGTCACAGCAACCTCGTCAGCGCCTGTGCCAACTACCAAAACAAACTGGCCGACTATCAGCGCAAGACCAAGTGACGATTACCTACATTATTCATGCCAGAGCAACTTACGACACATGCTAGAGGAAAAGTTTTTTCCTGCTGCATGTGCTAACCGTCCAACCTAGGCTATCCTCTCGGCCGACGACAGCAAGGTCACCGTTTGCTGCATCCCCACCGACGAGGAGCTGATGATTGCCCTCGACACACAGGCACTCTGCAAGTAAACATTCACATTATTAAGTGATGATTAAATAATAAGTTGGTACGATTTTGCTTTAGATTATTGAGATATTTTGGAGTTGTTTTGAAGGAGCAATGCGGGCATTGTGACTGAAAAA
>JAGHUS010000049.1 GCA_018064685.1 Bacteroidales bacterium
GCGATAGGGTAAGCACATATCGCACCGGTACCCTCTCCGAGTCTGAGACCAAGATGCAGCAAAGGTTCGGCACCCATAGCATCGAGCATGTGTTTGTGTCCACCTTCGTCGCCACAGTGTCCGAATACGGCGCATCGCATTACATCTGGGTTCATATCCCTTGCTACGAGCATGCAGGCGGTCATGATGAAACCATCAACGAGGATTATCATGTTATGTTCGGCTGCGCGTAGCATACCACCAACGGCTGCTGCCATCTCGAAACCGAGGAAATATCGACCGGCGTATGGCTTGTCGGATGTTGAACAGTGTCCGTCGAGTGGTTTGTTGGATGTTGAGTTGTAGTTATCCACGGCCAGCTTGAGTACCTCGTACTTATGGCGTATGCCATCGTTGTCTAATCCACTGCCTGCACCAACGCATTCCTTGAGTGGTATGTTGAGGAAGAGATGCATTATGACGCTTGAAGGAGATGTATTGCCAATACCCATCTCACCGAAAGATATGATGTTGCAACCTTCGTTGAAACACTCGTCAACCTGCTCGACACCTACAGCCAATGCACTCTGCCATTCTTCCTCTGTCATGGCTGCTTCGTGAAGGAAGTTCTTTGTACCGTAGGCAATCTTGCGGTCGATGATTTTGCTGTTGGTGGATGTATAGTCTGAGGATATGAATTCCTTTGGGAAATCGTAATCAACTCCCACATCCACGATGCGCAGTTTGAATCCATGCTGCCGGCAGAACATGTTTACTCCACCTCCACCACGCGTGTAATTTATCATCTGTTGCCATGTTATTTCGCGTGGAGAAAACGATACTCCCTCACGTTCTATGCCATGATCGCTGCCGAAGAGTATGTGGCATGGATTTGAGAGATGTGGCGACAATGTCTGTTGTATCTGGCAAATCTGCAATGCCAGAGTCTCCAGACGTCCTAACGAACCTTTAGGCTTGTTGAGGTTATCTATTTTATTCTGTATCTGTTCCGTTGTTATCATTTTTGTCTTCGTAATTCTTTGTCTATTCTGACGTTATCGTAGTGATTTACTTTATCTTGACCGGAATGCCTGATACCATGAGTGTTACTTCGTCAGCTTTTGATGCAACGTATTGGTTGAACCATCCGAGGAGATCGGTGAAACGTCTCTGTACAGCATTGGAAGAGGTGCCCCCCATACCTATCTCATTGGTGACGAAGATGAACTCAGCATCCTGTCGTGTGAAAGCATCAAATTCTAGCTTTATCCTCTCCAGCACATCATCTATGATTGTGTCATCGCCTGCTTCGAAGAAGAAATTGGTAGCCCAGAGCGTAAGGCAGTCTATCAGTACCACACGACCTGTGACATCGTAATGGGAGAGATGCTTCTCCTCCTCAATGTTGGTCCATTGTGGTCCGCGACGTTCCTGGTGCTTTCTTACACGTTCGCGAAACTCTTCATCCCAGATGTGTGCCGTGGCAATATATACAGGCGAGTCGGAATGTGATAGCGCCAGTGACTCAGCGTAGGTGCTCTTGCCGGAACGCTGTCCGCCAGTGACAAGTATTATCTTTGCCATATTTTTTTTATCTCAGTTAGTTTGTTTACTCTATAGGTGACAGGTCCAGGTGGCATCCAGTCAGCCTCCCATCTATTATATAATATGGTGTCGATGCCTATTGCCTCTGCACCTATGATGTCGGTGTCATAGTTGTCGCCTATCATCAGTGTTGTCTCAGGCTTGGCATCGGTCATACGAAGCGCATATTCGAAGAACTCCCTGTCAGGCTTTTCAGCCTCTGCTTTCTCACTGCAGATTATATTGTCGAAAGCATCTTCCAGATGCAACGCATGGAGTTTTTCCAACCTTCCCTGCAAAGAACCATTGCTGCAGATATGCAGACGGCAACCTTCGCTGCGGAGGAAATCCAACAGTTCGTATGCTCCCTCTATCGCGATGCCCGACTTGAGTGCTTTCGTATCGTAGAGAGTGTTATCGAGATCCAGGAAAATGTCTTTGTATTTCATGTGTAGGTAAGGGATTGATATTTCGATAATTCGATGATTCGATTGTTCGATGATTCGATTGTCGGTATTTTGATATTTCGAAGAGTTATCGTTTGCGTTTAAGTAGGACGTAAAGTGCTATCGGTGCTCCGATGAGTGCGGTGACGGAGTTGATGGGCAGTATGCCATTGGCTCCAGGCATCTTGCTTATCACATTGCACAACAGGGCTATTGATATGCCGCAGAGCATCGTTGCTGGCATGAGGATACGATGGTCGCTGGTGCGGAACAATCCTCTGGCTATGTGTGGCACGGCAAGTCCTAGAAACATGATAGGTCCGCAGTATGCTGTAACGACAGCCGTCAGAATTCCTGCCGAACAGATTATCCACATACGTGCCCGGCGGACGTTGAGGCCAAGGTTTTGTGCGTACATGTCTCCCATCAAAAGAAGATTGAGCGGCTTTACCATCAGCATGGCGACAGGCATCAGCAATGCTGTCAATCCCACAAATACATTGACCTGACCTCCCGATACACGTGAGAATGAACCTAATCCCCACACCACGTATGCATGGACATCCTCTTCACTTGAGTAAGCTTTGAGAACTCCCGTCACAGCTGTTGCGATATATCCTATCAGTACTCCTGATATAAGGAGAGTAGCATTACCTTCCACCTTTTTGGAGATGGCAACGATGAGTAGCATGACGCATAAAGAACCAACAATTGCTGCGAGTGTTACGGCAGTATTACCGATAATGCCAAAGCGGGATAGTGCTCCGTTGAGTATCGCACCACTGAGAAGTACCACCATGGCTACTCCAAGACTCGCAGCACTCGAGATGCCAAGTACCGACGGACCGGCAAGCGGATTGCGGAATACCGTCTGCATCTGCAGACCTGCTACCGACAGTGCTGCACCACATGCCATAGCTGTAAGTGCCTGTGGCAGACGTATGTTGAGAACTATATTGTTCCACAGTTCGTTGTCATACGCTACACTGCCTGTCATTATATTGACAATCAGAAGTAGTGGTATGCTGGCTATGAGTATTATGAATAATATGGTATTCTTCATACGGTTGTTTTTGATTGTTCGAATTATCGGTTTTCCGAGTTTTCGATATTTTGTTATTTGTCATCACGGACGAGTCTTATCTCTAATTCTCCTTCGGGATAAACTGTGCGGCAATGTTTCATGCATTTGTCAACGACCTCCTGAAAGAATTCGGGTGGCATAACATCCCACAGGTCGCGTGCCATCTTCACTCCCCATCGACTCAGGTCGGCTGCTACCTTGTGTGAATGTGTATCAAGATGTCCGTCGGCGAGTTTTATTGC
>JAGHUS010000107.1 GCA_018064685.1 Bacteroidales bacterium
AGCGTAAGCAACAAGATTTCCGGCTTCAGCCGCCAAGATTTCTCGCGCAGCGACAAAGACAAGATGGGTTGAGTTGCCTATCGGCAAGAAATCTTAGCCCTGTCGGGGAAATATTAGGCCCTATCGGGGAAATCTTAGTTAAGGAAATATTTCTAAAAAAAGAGATTTCCAGCGAAAGCAACAAGATTTCCGGCTTTAGCCACTTAGATTTCTCGCGCAAGCGACTTGATAATCAATCTGATCATTACAAGCGAAAGTTGAATAAATGATAAACGAATATCAGATACGTATTCTGCCAGAGCAGGCAGCAAGCGAGCAAAGCATCAAGGCTTTTGTGGCTCGCGATAAGGGGATGGATGTGCGAACCATACGGGCTGTGCGAATCCTGAAGAAGAGCATCGATGCACGACAGCGCACCATCTTCGTCAACCTCACCATTCGCGTCTTTGTCAACGAAGACCCAACGGAGGAGGAGTATACACCGGTTCACTATCGTGATGTGAGCGATGCACCTGAAGTCATCGTCGTGGGTGCTGGTCCGGGTGGCTTGTTTGCAGCCTTGCGACTCATCGAACTGGGTCTGCGTCCTATCGTGATAGAACGTGGCAAGGATGTGCGCGAACGCAAGAAGGACATTGCGCGCATACGTCCCGAACAACGTGTAGATCCTGAATCGAACTACTCCTTTGGTGAAGGAGGTGCAGGCGCCTATAGTGATGGCAAGCTGTATACGCGCAGCAAGAAGCGTGGCAACAGCGAGAAGATACTGAACGTCTTCGTGCAGCATGGTGCTTCGCCTACCATCCTGAGCGATGCTCATCCGCATATCGGAACGGACAAACTGCCTCGTGTCATCGAGAACATGCGCAACACCATTCTGCGATGTGGCGGCGAGGTGAGGTTCCAGACACGTATGGAGGGAGTGATAATAGTTAAAAGTTCAAAGTTCGGAGTTCAGAGTTCGGAATCGCAGGTTGCGGGTGTGAAGTGTCGTGACCTGGTGAACGACCGTGAAGTGGAGGTTCTGGGTCGTGCCGTCATTCTGGCTACGGGTCATAGTGCTCGCGATGTGTATCGTTGGCTTTATGCCAATGGTGTGGAGATTGAGGCAAAGGGTCTGGCTGTGGGTGTGCGTCTTGAACATCCGTCGATGCTCATCGACCAGTTGCAGTATCATCGTCGAGAGGGGCGTGGCAAGTATCTTCCGGCTGCAGAATATAATATGGTGCAGCAGGTGGACGGACGTGGTGTGTACAGTTTCTGCATGTGTCCCGGTGGCTTTGTAGTGCCTGCTGCAACGGGGCCCGAACAGATCGTGGTGAATGGCATGAGCCCCAGCGGACGTAACGGTCAGTGGAGCAACAGCGGCATGGTGGTGGAACTACATCCCGAAGACATTATGAAGGCTTTGGCCGAAGAAAAGGGTAGTGCCGATGACGATATGACGGCAGACGTGATGCGTGCTGCATCGGATGGTACTGTCGACCCATTGTGCATGATGCACTTCCAGGAACGATTGGAACGTGATTGCTGGCTGCAGGGTAACAGAAAGCAGACGGCACCCTCGCAACGTATGGCCGACTTCGTCAACAACCGTCTGTCGTACGACCTGCCCCGCAGCAGTTATGCGCCCGGATTGATAAGCAGTCCGCTGCACTTCTGGATGCCTGGCTTCATAGCCCACCGTTTGCAGGAAGGCTTCAAGATGTTTGGCAAACGCCAGCACGGATTCCTGACCAACGAAGCTACGGTGATAGGTGTCGAGACGCGTACCAGCAGTCCTATACGCATCCTACGCGACAACGAAACACTGCAGCACATCCGCATCCGTGGTCTCTTCCCTTGTGGCGAAGGTGCCGGCTATGCTGGTGGCATTGTGTCGGCTGGAGTCGATGGAGAGCGATGTGCAGAAATGGCAAACTCTTTTATAAATTCATAATTAGGCTGCGCGAAGATAATCTATAATTAAGAATTAAGAGAGAAGAAAGAAGAATTAGGCTGCGCGAAGATAATCTATAATTAAGAATTAAGAGAGAAGAAAGAAGAATTAGGCTGCGCGGTGTAATTTCCTCAAAACCTCATAACCCCAAAACCTCATAACCTCAAAACCTCATAACCTCAAAACCCATGTACAAAAAACTGTCATTATTATTCCTTGGCCTGCTGTCCTTGTCGGCATCGGCGCAAGAAATGAAAATCGAGATTAAGAACAATACCAACGCGGCGCGTGAAAATGTAGGCGTCGTTGAGAAGTTAGGTAAATTGCCTAAAGGACACTACAAGGTGTTGGCACATATCGTGAAGGATGGACGGAGAGAGACTGTGCAGTCTGTTCCATGCCAGGTAACCGACGACGAACTGCTTTTCCTTGCTGATATCCCTGCTCGAACTTCAAGGACTTATTCTATTGTCCGTGAAGAAGGTATGACGCAGAATACAGATGCGAAGGTATATGCCCAGTTGAAGCTTCGCGACCAGAAGCTACGTTATCCAAAGATCAATAGTGTGGAGTTTCGCGGTGATGCCGATCCTCGTACCACCTACGACGCCATCTATGGTCATGGCGCTATGTGGGAGAGCGAATATGTAGGCTTCCGAGTGTATATGGATCATCGTCAGAGCATCGACCTGTATGGCAAGAAGAAGCCTCAGTTGGAACTTGATACTGTCAATTTCTATTCCAATAGAGATTTGCTTAAAGCCGGTTATGGCGAGGATATTTTATGGGCTGGACAAAGTGTAGGAGCAGGCAGTTTCCGCGGACTGAGAGATGGCAAGCCAGTGTATGTGGACAGTGTAGGTGCTCGTGGTCAGCGTGTAGTAGAAGATGGTCCGCTTCGCACCGTTGTCGAGGTGTGGGACAAGGATTGGCGCATCAACGGCAAGACACTGCAGATGAAGCAGGTCTACACCATGTGGGGCGGTCATCGCGATGTGCAGGTCGACATCTATCTGGAAGGTGCTTCGGATAAAGATCTCTTTGCCACTGGTGCGCAGAAACTGGAGATGGAGAACAAGGGCTTCGTGCAGAAAGACGGATTGGTGGGCTCGTTCGGCAAGAACGTGCCCGAGAAGGGAGCGCCAGACCTGATAGAAGGTGTGGGCATCGGTGTGTATGCCGAACCGCAGTATGTGGAGCGTGTCGTCGAGGACGACTTGAACTACCTCATCCACCTTCATCCCGTCAATGGTCACATACGCTACTATCTGGCCGTATGTGCCGACATGCAGGAACAGGGAGGCTATCATGATGCACAGTCGTGGTTCGATTTTCTGAAGCTTTGGCGTGCAGAATTGGACACTCCGTTGCCTAAAACTGTTCATTTGAACGATAAAGGCGCAAAAAAGTAACGATTTTGTGCTGATTGTGCCAAAAATGTGCTAACTTTGTGCTGGATATTCACGCGTGTGTGCGTACAGGTATGTTTAATGTCGGTATGCTTTCGTGACTTTTCGGCACAAGGCTAGCGCTTTTTTGCGTTTCTTCTACCGGCCTTCTATACTTTCCGCACACACATCAATAGGAAAAAGTAAAAGATGAAAGTATTGAAATTTGGCGGAACGTCTGTAGGTTCCGTGGAGAGTATTCTGAACGTCAAGAAGATTGTAGAGAACCAGAGCGAACCCGTCATCGTGGTTGTTTCGGCTCTTGGTGGTATCACCGATAAACTTATCAAGACCAGTCAGCTGGCTTACGAGGGCGACATGCAGTATCAGAAGTCGTTCTTCGAGATTGTGGAGCGACACGAGCAGATGATTGAGTCCATCATCCCTGCCGGTAAGGAGCGTGAGACGCTACTGGCTGTTGTCCGTGCCTTGCTCGAGGAGCTTCGCAGCATCTACCAGGGTGTATACCTCATTCGCGACCTCTCGCCCAAGACATCGGCTGCCATCGTGAGCTATGGCGAGCGCATCAGCAGTCGCATCGTGGCAACGCTGGTGAAGGGTGCCGAGTGGTTCGACAGCCTCGACTTCATCAAGACCGAGGTGAAGGGTGGACGCAATGTCCTGGCTTCCGACCTGACAGAGAAGCTGGTGCGCGAGACGTGGCAGAATATACCCGCTGTGAGTCTGGTGGGTGGCTTCATCAGTCGCGATGCCGTGAGTGGCGAGGTTACCAACCTGGGTCGTGGTGGCAGTGACTATACAGCCAGCATCATTGCAGCAGCACTTGATGCCAACGTGTTGGAGATATGGACCGATGTGGATGGTTTCATGACTGCCGATCCACGCGTCATCAGCACCGCTTATGTCATTAACGAACTGACATACGTCGAAGCCATGGAGCTTTGTAACTTCGGTGCCAAGGTGGTCTATCCTCCCACCATCTACCCCGTATGCGTAAAGAATATTCCCATCCTTATCAAGAATACCTTCAACCCCGAAGCCCCCGGCTCTATCATCAAACAGAATGTCACGGTGGACAGTCGCAGCATCAAGGGTATCTCGAGCATCAAGGGCACCACGCTCATCACCGTGAGCGGACTCTCGATGGTAGGTGTCATCGGTGTGAACCGCCGCATCTTCAGTTGTTTGGCCGATAATGGCATCAGCGTGTTCATGGTGAGTCAGGCCAGTTCGGAGAACAGCACCAGCATCGGTGTTCGTGACGAAGATGCACAGGCTGCCTGCGATGTGCTGAATGAGGAGTTCAGCAAGGAGATAGAGCAAGGCAGTATGTACAAGATGACGGCCGAGAGTGGTTTGGCCACCGTAGCTGTTGTTGGCGAGAACATGAAGCATACACCCGGCATTGCCGGCAAGTTGTTCGGTACGCTTGGACGTAACGGCATCAGCGTCATAGCATGTGCCCAGGGTGCCAGCGAGACGAACATATCGTTTGTTGTGGACGGCAAGTATCTGCGTAAGTCGCTGAACGTCATCCACGATAGTTTTTTTCTGAGTGAATATCAGGTGCTGAACCTCTTCATCTGCGGTGTGGGTACCGTGGGTGGTAGTCTGATAGAACAGATTGCTCAGCAACAAGAGAAGCTGATGCGTGAGCAGAGTCTGAAACTGAACGTGGTGGGCATTGCCAGTGGACATAATGCTATGTTCGACCGCGACGGTCTGGACCTGACCGACTTCCGCACCAAGCTGAAGGCTTCGGCTCCCAGCAACATACAGCGACTGAGCGAGGAGATCATCGGCATGAACATCTTCAACAGTGTCTTTGTCGACTGTACGGCTTCGGCCGAAGTGGCTGGCCTCTACAAGGATTTCCTGCAACATAACATCAACGTTGTGGCAGCCAACAAGATTGCTGCCAGCAGCGACTATGAGAACTATCGCGAACTGAAGACCATTGCCCAGCAGCGTGGTGTGAAGTTCCTGTTCGAGACCAATGTGGGTGCGGGTCTACCTATCATCCGCACTATCAACGACCTTCGCAACTCGGGCGATAAGATTCTGCGCATCGAGGCTGTATTGAGCGGTACGCTGAACTTCATCTTCAACAAGATAAGCAACGATGTGCCTTTCAGCAAGACGGTGCAGATGGCCAAGGAGGAGGGCTATAGCGAGCCCGATCCACGTATCGACCTCTCGGGCAAGGATGTCATACGCAAGCTTGTTATCCTGAGCCGTGAGGCTGGCTATAAGCTGAACCAGGAGGATGTGGAACGTAATCTCTTCGTTCCCGATAGTTTCTTCGAGGGCACTGTAGACGATTTCTGGAAGAAACTGCCCACTCTTGATGCCGATTTCGAGGCTCGCCGCAAGCAGTTGGAGAACGATGACAAGGTATGGCGTTTCGTGGCTACCCTGCGTGATGGCAAGGCCAGTGTGTCGCTGCAGGAGGTAAGTCACGAGCATCCCTTCTACATCCTCGAAGGCAGTAATAACATCGTGCTGCTCACTACCGAGCGCTACAACGAGTATCCCATGCTCATCCAGGGTTATGGTGCTGGTGCCAGTGTGACGGCTGCCGGTGTCTTTGCCGACATTATGAGTCTGGCTTAAACTCTCTTGTATATTTTGCCAAGGCAAGAATGCATAATGAGCGGTGTAGTTACAAAAAGTGAAAGAATGAAACACATTATTATATTAGGCGATGGCATGGCCGACTGGCCAGTTGCCGATTTGGGCGATAAAACGCTGATAGAGTATGCCGACACTCCCGCCTTTGACTGGTTGGCACGCAACGGACGCAACGGACTGCTGAAGACGGTGCCCGATGGTTTCCATCCTGGCAGTGAAGTGGCCAACAGCAGCATTCTGGGTTACGATCAGCATCAGGTGTATGAAGGTCGTGGCCCTCTTGAGGCTGCTTCCATCGGAGTGGAACTTGCCGATGACGATCTGGCCTTGCGTTGTAACATCGTAAGTTTGGATGGCGATCTGCTGAAGAATCATTCGTGCGGTAGACTGGAGACGGAAGAGGGTGACATCCTCATCAAATATCTGCAGGAGAAGCTTGGCAACGAGCGTGTTCACTTCTACACCGGTGTGCAGTATCGCCACTTGCTGGTCATCAAGGGTGGCAACAAGCATCTTCACTGCACTCCACCTCACGATGTGCCCTTGCAGCCTTGGCGCGAACACATGCTCTATGCCGAGACTCCCGAGGCAGAAGAGACAGCCCAGTTGCTCACTGAACTCGTTCTGAAGAGTCAGGAACTGCTGGCCAGTCATCCTCTCAACATCGAGCGAGTGAAGAACGGGCAGGATCCTGCCAACTGCATCTGGCCTTGGGGTGGTGGCTATCGTCCGAAGATGACGCCACTGACCGAGACCTACAAGCAGATAAGCAAGGGCAGTGTCATCACGGCTGTCGACCTGATACGTGGCATAGGTCGTTATGCAGGATTGAAGGTTATTGACGTACCCGGTGCTACCGGACTTTATGACACGAATTTCGAGGGCAAGGCACAGGCTGCCATTGATGCCTTGAAGACCGACGACTTCGTCTATCTGCATGTCGAGGCAAGCGACGAGGCGGGTCATGACGGCAGTGTGAAGCTGAAGCTGCAGACTATCACCGACCTCGATCATCGTCTTGTTCAACCTATCTTGGATGCCTTGAAGGACGAGGATGTGGCCATAGCTCTTCTTCCTGATCATCCCACTCCTTGCTCGCTTCGCACCCATACTAACGAACCTATTCCTTTTGCCATCTGGCATCGTGGCATCGAACCCGATGAGGTGCAGACCTTTGGCGAGAATGCGGCTAAGCAGGGTGCCTATGGATCCATCGAGGGAGATGCTTTTATCAAGGAGTTTATGAAACTCTAAAGGGATATGAAACATTATACTTTGATTATAGCCATGGCCTTCGCGCTTGCTGCCTGTGGCGGTAAGGCAGAGGGCGGGTTTGACGATACTGACTCGTCGAACATAGTGTCACAGAGTGTTGATTTGAATAGCGACAACGATTCTGCATCGGTGAGTGATGTGGCATCACTACCTACGACGCCCATTGCTGGTATGGAGAGTTGCGACATGCCTAGCTATGCCGTGAAGGCGTGGATAGAGGATGGCAAGACGTATTGGAATGTTTATGACAAGAAGAAATACATGACAGTTACCGACCTGGCTGAGGAGTTCTATCGCTGTGGCGATGGACCGTTCCAGATTGTGGGCATGGATGAGACTCCCATCGGTGTGTTTATAGCCAAGTTGGATAGTCGTGGCAGTCTGGGTCTTTACATCATCGGACATAAGCATAATCTCTATGCCCTGGATATTGCATTGGAAGTGAGTGGTGTAGGCGGTGGTGTAGGTAGGATTCCCAATATACACGATGTGGCTTCTCTGCGTCAGGAGGGCAAGGCAGTGTTGGCTGTCGACAATAACGGTAATAGCAGTGTGGTGAAGTTCTATTCGGACGAGGGACCTTATGAATTCGAGATTTGCGATGGTGAGCAGTGCTATGACTTCCAACTTTCTTCGACATGGAACATGCGTCTTGTGCTGAACAACGAGAACTATTCAGGTCACTTCCAGAGCGAAGGTAATGGCACGTTCAGTTTCACTCTGGACCGTCATTACCGCTATAACGAGGATTATCAGGAGGTCGACGTGGTAGGACCTGCTATCGAAGGCACCTTCCGTGTGAACAATAACAACGAAACCATAGTCTTCTGTAATGGACTGATGGGCTTGGCCAGCGAAAAAGCCTATTCCTACGAGGTCTTCCCTCTCTTCCAGTAAGTTCCTCTTTTCTCGTGCAATTTACGTCGGAATGACACTCTAGGTCAAATCGTATATAGTTGCAATTTATATTTGGCAAATAGTATGATGTTTTCATATTGTTGCCTAAGTGTCTGATTCTCAGAAGTCGGGAATCTCTATTTTCTTGTTGCCCAATATCACACTACGCTCTGTCAGTTCGGTGAGGCTGCTCCAGAGGGCTGCTTCGTGTACCTCCATGTCAAGGTGCGTCTGTCCCGACTCCAGTCCGTCGATAAGGCGACGGTCCATCATGTAGTTCATGATGTTGGCTACACCTAGCCGTTTGCCGTCCTCGATAAGTTGTTGGAAGACGGGTGGAATGTACGACTCGACATAGGCGGTTGCTTCTGCACCAACCAGCAGTTTCTCTGTGGTTTCGTCTGAAGGCCTTGTTGCCTCTCCGCCAGCTGCTCCGTCAGCCTCTTTTCTCTTGCAGCAAACGTCCGTGTCCTTTATCTGTATGGTGGGTAAAGGATATTTCTGCGCATAGCCATTTGTGCCACAAACCGTTTGCAAACGGCTGTAAGGACGTGGTGTTGATGTGTCGTACTGCAGCAGCATACTCACTCCCTTGCGCGTCTGCAGCAGTGTGTTGTTGATGTGGAATCCCTTCTCGCTGTCTGTCGAACTCATGCTCACAAGGCTCTGCAGATTGTCATCGGCATCGAGTAGCTGGCACATGGGCCCCAAGCCGTGTGTGGGGTATGGATTGCCCTTGTGACTCTTGCGATGCTTCTCCATCCAATTGCTCTCGACAGGGTGTATATAGGCACCTTCAAGATGTGTGACACGTCCTAACAGCCCTTGCTGCACCATCTCGCGTATGCCCAGATGCCAGGTGTCGTAGCAGCAATTCTCGAGCATCACACAATGGCGCTCCGTCCATTTCGATACGCGTACCAGCATCTCGCATTCATCCACTGTCATGGCAGCGGGCACCTCTATGGCCACATGCTTGCCATGGTTCATTGCCTCGACGGCTATGTCGACGTGCATGTCCCATGGGGTACATATATATATAAGGTGTAGGTCGTCTGTCTGTGTCACCTCGTGATAGTCGGTGGTGCATATCACACCTTCGCGTTTCTCCGGCTCAAGGTTGTCCATCGCCTTGCGATTTGTGTCGCAAAGCATCACAACTTCAGCATCTTTGATGTGCTGAAGTCGGGCGAAGGTGGCTTGCCCTCTCTGTCCAAATCCTATGATGGCAATACGTATCATGCTGCAAAAGTACGAAAAAAAGGCAGAAAGCGTATGTGTGTGGCACAAAAAACTTTCCAATATCATGAAATGCTTGGTGTTTTCATCTTTTATTTGTATTTTTGTCAGCGTAATTACTTACTAACCATAATACGTTAATCATGAAAAAACTATTTCTTTCTCTCTTCCTTCTCCTTGCCTCGGCTACGCTGAATGCACAGCTGACGCAGGTGAAATGGGAACTGAGTGATGTGTCCGAGCTGTCGAAAGCCACCATTACGGGCGAGTCTTCGTCGCTTGTCTCTTCCTCGTATCTCGAGGGTAGCAACATTGTCAAGAAGACTCAGCTCACGGCTCCGAATGCTGCTGAGGGCTATGAGGCCAAACCTTATCAGCCTGCCTTCACAGCCTATTATTCCAATACAAGGGTGACAAGTGCACAGGCTGGTTATTGTGTCAGTTTTGGTGCAACACCCTCGAGCGGACATACGTTCAAGCCTACACGCATCAGTTTTGATGCTGCAAAGGTGGGAACCGATGGCGGTAACTTCGATGTGGCTGTAAAGCCTAGTGGTGGCGCTGAGATTAAGCTGGCTTCGGCAGTGTCGCCGCTGCGCAACCGTGTTGATGCCAATAATGCAAATGGTTTCAGCCATTATGAGTATACCATCAGCGATCAGATTGTCAGTGGCAAGGCCTTCATCGTCATCATCTATATGTATAATGTGAATGGTGTTGACAACGAGAATCCTAAGGCTATTGCTCTGCGCAATGTCGAACTGAGTGGAGTAGTGGACGAGCCTATCTTTACGGCCGAGCATTATCTCACCTCACTCTCGTGCAAGAATGCTCAGGGTGAGCAGCTCGATCTCATGTCAATGCTGAAAGGTGCCAAGAATGGAGATGTGATGACGTATGCCCAGAAGTTGCAGGGCGAACCTTCTGATTTCCAGGTTGTAGCTGCCAACGGATATACTGCAACAGCCAAATATGCAAACAAGGAGGTTGTGGTGAAGGTGTTGCAGAATGCTGCAGAGGCCTTCACGTTTACCATTCGCTTTGTCGTGACCAATCGTCCTGTCAAGCCTCAGGCCAAAGCCTTGAAACGTGGTTTGATGAGCCTTAGCCTGATGGGTGCTGGCATGGGTTCCGGCAATCTTGTCAGCTGGCGATTCCGCGAGAACGATGATGCGGGCGTCAAGTTCAAGCTGTGGCGTGGCACGAATGCCGATACGCAGACTACAAAGGTGAACAGTGGCAACTACATTACCTCGAAGACTAACTTCCGCGATACGGGAGGCTCTGCTTCATCATACTATCGGTTGGAGGTTTATGACAAGGATGATAACCTCATCGAGACGGAGGTGAGTGGCAAGACATGGAGCAACCAGTCGCTGGAGATTCCTTTGGGGAAGGGACCTGTCGACAATCGCAACGGTGCCAGTTATTCCCCCAATGATGCTTCGTTCTGCGATATGGACGGTGATGGCGAATATGAGATTATCCTGAAGTGGAGTCCGTCGAACGAGAAGGATGCTGCATCGAGTGGTACTACATCCAATGTCTTCTTCGACTGTCTGAAGATGGATGGCACACGTCTCTGGCGCATCGACCTGGGTCATAACTTTTTTGCCAGCGCCCATACCATTCAGTTCATCGCTTGGGATTTCGATGGTGATGGTTATGGCGAATTCATGTGCAAGACTGCACCCGGAACCGTTGATGGCGAGGGCAACTACGTATTGTTGGGCAATGACGACCCCAACGAGAATCTTCTGAGCGGACGTGGCAAACAGGATCATGGCAGCGAGTACATCACGGTGTTTGATGGTATGACGGGTGCCGAAATAAGTACTATTCCCTATCACACCGATTATGCTGCGGGTCAGAGCTATTGGGGTGACAGCAACCAGAACCGTTCGGAGCGCTATCTGGCAGCTCTTGCTTATCTCGATGGTCCCGATAAGAATCCTTCTCCCATCTTTGCACGTGGCTACTACAGTGGTGCTTTTGTTGGTGCCTATGACTTTGACGGCGAGACGTTGAAGGAACGTTGGGTGAGCCGTAACACGCAGTCAGGAAAGGGCTTGTGGGGCGAAGGTGCTCACTGGATAAGCGTCGGTGACGTGGATGGCGATGGCAAGCAGGAGATCATCTATGGTTCAGCTTGCCTCGATCACGACGGATCGCTTCTCTATCGTACAGGTATGGGTCATGGCGATGCGCTTCACCTGGGCGATATGATCCCCGAGAATGAGGGTCTTGAGGTGTTGATGTGCCACGAGCATAAGCCTTATGGCATTGACATACGTGATGCTAAGACGGGTAAGATACTTATGCGTCAGGAGGAAGGTGGTGATACGGGACGCGGTCTCGCTGCACACTTCGACAGCAGTCGCACCGACTGGCAGTTCCTGACCAGCGCTCGTGCTCAGATGTATAACTGCAGCGACCAGAGTGTCAATGCCTCGGCTTGGGCTTTGGGCAGCAGTGGTGCGGGCATCAACTGTCGCATCTATTGGGATGGCGACCTCTATGATGAGTTCTTCGACAAGAGCATCATTGCACACTGGAATTCCACTGGTAAGGGCTTCGACCGTTATAAGTTCAACAATGGTAACTACTTATGGGGTAATCTGAACAACGGCAGCAAGAACAATCCTTGTGTGCTGGGCGACCTTTTGGGCGACTGGCGTGAGGAGATCGTGACATGGACCGGCGATGCCACCAACGGCTATAAGCTTTATGTCAATGCCACTTCCTACGAGAGTGAACATCGCATCCCTCATCTGATGGATGACGCTCAGTATCGTGTGCAGGTGGTTAACCAGAACTGCTGCTATAACCAGCCTCCACATCTCAGCTACGATCCCGCTGTTCGTTTTGCTCCACCTCCAACGGGTCTTATCGAGGAGGGTAGCTATTTCGTCCAGAATGTGGGTACGGGTCAATATCTGCAGGGTGGAAGCTATTGGGGAACACGTGCTGTGATGGGCGATCATGCTACGGTCGACTTCAACCTCAAGCTCGTGGCCGACAATACTTATACCTTTGATTCGAACATCTCCAATGGCAACGACTTGCACTATCTCACTGGTGATGAGTTGAATTATGTCGATGGCGGTGCCAAGGGACTGAGTGTAGCCAAGATAACGTCTGGTGTGTACAAGATTGGCAATGGCAGTTCCTATCTCTTTGCGGCAGCCGATTCTATCGAGGCTTCTTTCCGCCCCACCACTTCATTCACCAACAAGGGTTTCCGTTGGAAGTTCGTATCTCGAAAGTATCTTATGGAAGGAATGTCAAGTGCTACCTCCGCCACTCCTGTCGATGCCACCTTCCTCATCCAGGATCCTAACTTCGGCCGCAATGATTTGCGCTACAGCAAGTGGCAGTGGAGCAGCGACTGCACCAACAAGAATAATGCAGGTGCCGAGAATAACTATTGCGTGGAGTCTTACCATAGTACCTTCACCTTCAGTCAGTTGCTGCAGGATGTTCCCAACGGATTCTATGGCTTGAAGGCACAGGGCTTCTATCGTGTTGATGGTTCAGATAAGACGGCTCCTTTACTCTTTGCTGGCGATAACACTCAGGAGTTCGGTCTGCTGAGTGGTGCAGAAAACTCCATGACAGATGCTTCTGCTTCCTTCCTCAATGGCTTCTATACTTTGCCCGAGGTTCTCGTCGAGGTGACCGACGGTCAGCTTAACATCGGTGTTAAGAACGAGGGCAATACTTCCATCTGGGTCATTTGGGACAATATGGAACTAACCTATTACGGTAGCGAAGATCCTACGGGTATTGCCGCAGTTCGCTCCGTTGATTCTGCCAGAAAAGCCATCTATAACCTGCAGGGCATGCGTGTCGAGAACGCTTCTCGTGCAGGTGTCTACGTCAAGAATGGAAAGAAGATTGTAGTGAAGTGATTCAAGCTTCGCTTTTGCTCAGCCTCTGTCGCTTAGGCATGTCTGATAAGACCAGGGGCAAAGGATATGAAAACAAAAAATGCACGCTGTGGAATGATTCGCAGCGTGCATTTCTTTATGCTTGTTTGTTCCTTGTTTATTTTGTTGCAGGAGTTGATTCTGTCAGGAATTCTCTTGCTCTCTCCAAAGCAACGTCGATGTGAGGGCAGATGTGTTTGCTGTCCATGATGCTGTAGAAACCACTCTTCTGCAATTGCTCATGTACCTTTGGATTAACACCCGAAAGTATGATGTGCGTGCCCTGCTTGTGGTTCATCTCGATCAGGTTGCTCAGGTTGTGTATACCCGTTGAGTCGATGAAGGGCACGCGGCGCATGCGTATGATGCGTACCTTGGGACGGTTATGCCCGATGTTGCTCTGCAGGTCATCAAACTTGTTGGCAATACCGAAGAAGTACGGACCGTTAATCTCATATACGGCGCATCCCTCGGGGATGGTGAGATTCTCGTTACCAACTGTCATGTCGGCTTCGTCGTCAGGATTGATCTCCTTCTCTATCACGCTGATCTTACTGGTCTCCATCACACGCTTGATGAACAATGCACATGATATGACAAGGCCAATCTCGATGGCAATGGTCAGGTCGAAGATGACGGTGAGGAAGAAGGTGACGAGCAGTACCGTGACGTCGCTCTTGGGGTTCTTGAGCAGACCTTTGAACGTGCGCCAACCACTCATGTTATAGCTGACAACTACCAGTACGGCTGCCAGTGTGGCCATGGGGATGTAACCTGCCAATGGCATCAGAACCAGGAGGATGAGCAGCAGGATTACGGCGTGGATGATACCCGCTATTGGGGTGCGTCCACCATTGTTGATGTTGGTCATGGTGCGGGCAATGGCACCTGTGGCAGGAATACCACCAAAGAGGGGGGTGACGAGATTGGCTGCTCCCTGTGCTATGAGCTCGGTGTTCGAATCGTGACGGTCGGAGATGACACCATCAGCAACAGCGGCTGAAAGCAATGACTCGATAGCACCCAGAATGGCAATGGTGAAGGCTATGGGCAGCAGGTCCTGTACAGTCTGGAAGGTGAACTCGGGTACTTCCATGGCAGGCAGCTGAGCCTGGATGGTGAAGCGCGAACCGATGGTGGCAACATTAAATCCGTCGATGAACTGGCCCAGGCCGAGCACCAAAAGGGTGCCTACGATAATGCCGTACAGCGAACCGGGAATCTTGTTCAGTACGGGTACCTTGCGCAATGCCATGGGCGAGAAGATGATTGTCAGAAGCGATACGATGGCCACAACGAAGTTCCAGATATTGAACGTGTTAATGTTCTTTGCGTAAGCTATCCACTTGCCGATGAAGTCGCCTGGTGTCTTCAGCGCAATGGTCTGCGCCACTCCGTCTTTTATGATCTGGTTGCCTGCTTCATCCAGTGCGGGCTGTGTCAGTCCCATCACGTCACCCATTTGTGTGGTGAAGATCGTCACTGCAATACCAGCCGTGAAACCTATGATGATGGGGTAGGGAATGAACTTGATGACGGTGCCTAGCTTGAATGCTCCCAGGGCAATGAGTATGACGCCGGCCATCATTGTGGCCACGAGCAGACCTTGCAATCCGTATTCGGGATTGTTGACGATGCCGTATATGATGACGATGAATGCACCAGTAGGACCACCAATCTGCACCTTCGTTCCACCCAGCAATGAGATGATGAAACCTGCCACAATGGCAGTGATGATACCTTTCTCGGGTGTGACGCCGCTGGCAATACCGAAGGCAATGGCCAAGGGCAATGCTACGATGCCGACTACGATTCCGGCCATCAGGTCTTTCATGAACGTGTCTTTGTTGTAGCCTTTAAAGCATTCCAACAAGCGTGGTTTGAACGTGATTTTTTTCTGCATATCTTTTTACCTTATTATATTATATATACCCTAATTCTTGTGCAAAATTACAAATAATTCCTAATTCCTAATTCCTAATTCCTAATTTATTACTATCTTTGTGCGCGAAATATTAATTTAAATCAATTTATACTATGTTTGAAGGACAACCTAAAGGCCTTTGGGCTTTGGCATTTGCCAACACCGGCGAGCGTTTCGGTTACTACACCATGCTTGCCGTCTTCATTCTTTTCCTGCAAGCCAACTTCGGTTGGTCATCTGCTACTGCAGGAACTGTTTATTCTTCTTTCCTGGCTTGCGTTTATTTCTTGCCCATCATCGGTGGCGCAGCAGCAGACAAGTGGGGGTACTCCAAGATGGTTACCATCGGTATCTTTATCATGTTCATTGGTTACGCGCTGCTCTCTATTCCCATGGGTTCAAGCCTCGTTGCTATCATTGCCATGGCAGCTGCTTTGTTGCTCGTCAGCCTTGGCACGGGTTTGTTCAAGGGTAACCTGCAGGTAATGGTGGGCGATCTTTACAACGATGCCCAGTATGCTCACAAGCGTGATGCAGGTTTCTCACTCTTCTACATGCTCATCAATGTGGGTGCTATGTTTGCTCCTACTGCTGCCATCGGTATCATGAACTGGGCGCAAACTTCGCTTGGCGTCAGCGAGGCTGATAGCTATCACTTTGCTTTTGCTGTGGCTTGCGTCTCGCTCATTGTGTCCATCGCAATTTATTATATGTTCAAGTCGACATTCGCACAGGTGCTTACTGTTTCAAAGAAGGATGGCGAGAAACAGGCAGCAGGCGAGGAGATGAGCTCGGCAGAGACAAAGGAGCGCATCATCTGTCTCTGTCTTGTATTCGCTGTGGTGATTTTCTTCTGGATGGCATTTCATCAGAATGGTGCTACGCTGACTTACTTTGCACGCGACTTTGTCGCTACCAGTGCAAACGGCATCACTGCCATGGAGATGGACGTGACGAACCTTGTAGCTTGCATTTTCATCGTCTATGGTCTTTTCGGTGTGTTCCAGAACAAGGCTAAGGGTAAGATCATCTCTGTAGTTCTTATTGTGGCTGCTTGCGGTTACCTTGTTTATAATTATCTCAATGTAAGCGAGGTTAGTGTTGATGCTCCTATCTTCCAGCAGTTCAACCCTTGCTTCGTTATTGCTCTTACACCTGTAAGTATCGGTATTTTCGGTTGGCTGAACAAGAAGGGTAAGGAGCCCAAGGCACCTGTGAAGATAGGTCTTGGTATGGTCGTAGCTGGTATCGCCTATTTGCTTATGACCGTATCTACACTCGGTTTGCCTGCTCCCAATGCACAGAATCCCGAACATCTTGCTTCGCTCGATCCCAATCTGCTCGTATCGACCTATCTTATTCTGACATTTGCTGAGTTGCTGCTCAGCCCCATCGGTATCAGCTTCGTTACCAAGGTGGCTCCTACCAAGTACAAGGGTGTCATGATGGGTCTCTGGTTTGGTGCAACGGCAGTGGGTAACTTCCTTGTTGCTATCCCCGCTGTGCTTTGGGGTAACGACCACTATGTGGTATGGGGTGTGCTGATGGGTATCTGTATCCTGGCTGCACTCTTTATCTTCTCCATCATCAAGAAGCTCAATAAGGTGGCTTAATTTGCAGTTTTCAACCTTCAACCTTCAATTTGAAATCACTCCCTCCTATATGGTTAGCATGTGTGCCACTGGTTCTTCTGGTGGCACTCATTGCTTGTGTTGTCTCTGTGTTCGGTGATGAGTCATTATCCGGTGCCAGTCAGATAGCACTTCTTGTCGGCACTGCTTGTTGTGTGCTGATAGGTATTATCACTCGTCGCATCAAGTGGGACGATTTTGAGAAAGCCATAGCAGATAAGGTCGCCGGTATCTCACAGGCCATTCTCATTCTACTGCTTATTGGCGCATTAGGCAGTGCATGGATGGTGAGTGGGGTAGTACCTATGTTCATCTACCATGGTATGGAGATTCTCAATCCTTCTTTCTTCTTGGTCTGCACATGCTTCATCTGTGCCGTTGTCAGCGTCATGACGGGTTCTTCATGGACCACTGTTGCCACAATAGGTGTTGCTTTGATGGGCATTGGTCATGCGCTCGGATTCTCTGATGGATGGATTGCCGGTTCCATCATAAGCGGAGCCTATTTTGGCGATAAGATTTCACCTTTGAGCGACACCACCGTTCTCGCATCATCTACTGTCGGCACACCGCTCTTTACACACATCCGCTACATGATGTATACTACCATTCCTACCTTCGTCATCACCTTGATTATCTTCACGGTAGCGGGAATCATGCATGATGGTCAGGGTGCTAGCGACGTGGAGTTGGTGCAGAATGGATTAGCCAGTACATTCAATCTCTCACCTTGGCTTCTTGTTGTTCCCGCCGTTACGGTCTTGATGATAGCTTTTCGTCTGCCCTCTATGGTGGTTTTGTTTCTCTCCACGCTGCTCGCTTGTTTGTTCGCAATTATCTTTCAAGGTCATCTTCTCGACAAGATTGCGGGCGATGATCTGTCGCTTCTTGTCCAGCGGTTCCGTGGTACTATGATTCTTGTTTCAGGTAGGACCGCGCTAGACACAGGCGTCGACTCGCTTAATGACTTGGTGGCCACTCGTGGCATGAGTGGTATGATGGATACTATTTGGCTAATACTCTGTGCTACTATTTTCGGAGCAGCTATGACCGTAACCCGTCTGGTCGAGAGTATCATGCATGGTTTGCTGCGTCTTGTCCGCAACACAGTGTCGTTAGTTGGCAGCACAGCATTCGTTGGCTTCTTCCTGAATGTCGTCACGGCCGACCAGTACCTGAGCATCATTCTGACAAGCAGTATGTTTAAAGATACGTATCTGCAGCGTGGCTATGAATCTCGTTTGCTCAGCCGTACCACCGAGGATAGTGTCACCGTCACCTCCGTCTTGGTGCCTTGGAACACTTGCGGTATGACGCAGTCCTCCGTCCTGGGTGTCAGTACCTTTGCATATCTGCCATATTGTTTCTTCAACTACCTCAGTCCTTTTATGACCATCTTCATGGCTGCCATCGGTTATAAGATACGTCGTACAGGGCAGCAAGCGTAACTACTCTAAACTAAAATCCTCTAAACTCCTCAACTACTCTAAACTCTGAACTCTGAACTCTAAACTAAAATCCCTTCTCGCGCGCGTATAAATATTATAAGGTGTCCCTTCCCTTCCTATCTCCTTCAGTCCACTTTTTATGCTAAAAAGCACATTTTTTTGAAAAAAAGTTGTAGAAAGATTTGGTGGAATGGAAAAAAGGCCGTACCTTTGCACCCGCAAACGAGAAAGGAACGCTTCTCACGAGGCGAATACGGACACTCGGTTGCCGAGAGACAAGTTCTTTGACAGATTTCCATAGACAGTAATTGTAGTACAAGATCAGCAAGATCGAACCGTCAATTTTCGGATTGAAATTAAGGTGTCGGGATAGAGT